>CAZJXU010000323.1:0-3556 GCA_964550095.1 uncultured Spirochaetales bacterium
GCATGTCTTCCGGCGTGGTGATCTTCAGGTTGCGCGCGTCGCCGGGCACCGCCCGCACCGGGTAACCGAAGCGCGCCAGCAGGCCGGCCTCGTCGCCTTCGCAAATCGCCACGGCTTCCGGGATGTTGCCCGCGGCTCCGCTTCCAATCGCCCCGGACCCGGAGAAGTCGGCGGCGCCTTTCTCGCCTTCGCATGCCGCCCCGGCTTCCGGAATGTTGGCATCGCCTTCGCCGGCAGGTTTATCTTCGCCGACCGGCCCGCCTTCGCCGTTCGACTCGCCTTCGCCGACCGGTCCGCCCATGCACGCCGCCGCTTCGGCCGCGGCTTTGTGCAACGCCTCGGCGAGCCAGTCGCGCCGGAACACCTGCGGCGTTTGCGCCAGGCGATACGCATCGCGCGGCGCCGTATCGACGAGCCTCTCGCCATCCACCTGGTGCAGGGTGTCGTGCAGGGGCAAGGCCGGGAAGGCCGCCCCGCAGCGCAGCGCGGCTTGCACCACGCGCTCGACATGTTCGCTGCGCAGCAGAGGCCGCGCCGCGTCGTGAATGACGACCCATTCCACTTCGGCGCCGAGCGACCCCAGGCCCAGCACCACGGAGGCCCGGCGCGTCTCTCCGCCGGGCACGGGGTCGCACAGGCCGGGCAATGCCGCTGCGCCCTTTGCCGCGCCGCGTTCCCGCCGCCAGGCCGCCATGCCCCGGGCCGAGAGCACGGGCTGCAGCAGGTTAATGGAGGGCGCCCCGGCCAGCGCTTCGAGCGCATGCCGGAGCAGGCTTTTGCCGGCGAGCGGCAGCAGCGCCTTCGGAAGTTCCGCGGCGGCGCCTGCGCTGCCCTGGCGCCCACGGCCTTCCATGCCGCGTCGGCGGCGCAGGTAGCGTTCGCCCATGCCGGCGCCGAGTACGAGCGCCGCCACTGTCATGAACGGCGAGTTTAGCGAAATTCACAGAGGCCGCCCTGGCTGCTACCGTGCCGTCTTTACCGAGCGCCCCGCCCCGGAGATCGCCCATGTTCCGCCTCGCCGCACCGCTGCTGCTCACCCTGCCCCTGCTCGCCCTGCAGGCGTTGGCCGCTGCGCCCGCGCTCGCCCAGGCGGAGACGGGGGCGAACCGGACGGGCGACGCGGCAGATGGGGCGCGCCTGGCGGACGCCGGGTTCGGGGCCGAAACGGGCAACGCGGCCGATGCGGCGAGCGGGACCGATGCGGGCGACGGGGCTGGCGCGGTCGGCGCGGGCAACGCGGCTGGCGCGGCCATGCCTGCGGGCGGCGCGGCAAAGCAAACGCTGAACTGGAGCCTCGAGGACGCCATTTCGCTCGGCATCGAAAACAACCTGGAAGTGGCCATCGTGCGCTACGACCCGATAGCAGCCGATTACGATTACCGGGCGGCGCTCGGCGCGCACATACCGGTGCTGGGCGGCGCCTTCCAGTACGAAAACCGCCGCCTGCCGGTTTCCAGTTCTTTCCAGGCGCCGCTCGAGCGCGAGCACACCGGCAGCCTCGGCCTGTCGGGCGTGATGCCGAAGCTGGGCTGGTTCTACGATCTCCAGTACCGGGGCCGCAGTTACCGTTCCGATTCCTTTTTCCAGGATCTGAACCCGGAATACACGGCCAACCTGACCGGCTCGGTGAACGCGCCCCTGCTGCGCGGCTTCTTGTCGGGGCCCGCCTGGACACAGGTGCGGCTCACGCGCAGCGCGCGGGGCGCCGGCCTTGAGGCCTTTCGCCGGCAACTGATGGACACCGTGCAGCAAATCGAAAGCGGTTACTGGAACCTGGCCGCGCGGCTGGAGAATTACGAAGTCGGCCGCAAGAGCCTGGAGACCGCGCGCGCCCTGCTGGAACGCACCGAGGCGCAGTACGAAGTGGGCGTGGTGTCCCGGGTCGAGGTGGTGGAGGCGCAGGCCGGCGTAGCAGACCGCGAGTTCCGCATGATCCAGGCGGAGAACGCGCTGCTGGCGGCGCAGGACCAGTTGGTGCACCTGGTGCTGGGCCCGGAACTCTCGGCCGCTTCACGTTACGAAGTGCGCCTGAAAGATGCAGCCGACACCTGGCGGGCGCTGCAGGTGGACGAAGAGAACGCGGTGGAGAAGGCCTTCAACCGGCGCCCGGAGCTGGCGGAGTTTCGTCACCAGCTTGAACAGGCGGAACTGCGCGCGCGCTTCGCCCGCAACCAGTACCTGCCGCAACTCGACCTGACCGCCGCTTACGGCACGCACGGGCTGGCGGGGCGCGCTGCGGTGCGCAACCCGAACGACCCGCTGAACGCATTCCGCACGCCGCCGCAGGTGTCGGGACGGCGCTTCGCGGATACCCGCGATGATTTTTTTGATGGGCGGGAGAACCGACGCTGGAACACGGGCGTGGTGCTCTCGGTTCCGATCGGCCCCAGCGACCGGGGCGCCGAAATGCGCAAGGCCCGGGTGCTGCTGCAGCAAACCCGCACGCGCGGCGTGCGCCTGGAACAGACCGTGATCCTGGAAGTGCGGGCTGCAGTGCGCAACCTGCGCTCCGCGATCCGGGGCATCGAGGCTGCAGAGCGCCGGGTGGCTGCGGCCTCCGAGCAACTGCGCGCCGAGCAACTGCGCCTGGAGTACGGCGAGTCCACGCCCTTCGCGGTGCTGCAGCGGGAAGAGGACATGACCGAGGCGGAGAGCCAGCGCAGCGCGGCGCTGCAGGTGTACCACGATTCGGTGGCGGCCCTCAGCCGGGCGCAGGGCACCCTGCTGGAAGATCACAAGATCAGCGTGGATGCGGCGTTGCCGCCGCGTTAGGCGGGGGCACTACGGCCTCCCCGCCCGTTGATAAATCCCTGACAGGCGGGTGGAATTCTGGTAACGTATTCCGCAGGGCATCGCTTGTCCGGGCGCCGGCCCGGGCGCCGGCATTTCGACCGGCCCCCTGCCTCTGGCAAGGCGCGCGCCGCAAAAGGGACACTTCATGGCCAGGAAAAGGCTGCCGTACGGCATCCAGATCTTCAGCGATGTCCGCGAAGAGGGGATGTACTACGTGGACAAGACCGCTTTTGCCAAGCGGCTGATCGACGGGGAAAAGCACAACTTCCTCTCCCGCCCGCGGCGCTTCGGGAAGACCTTGTTCGCCTACACCCTGCAAAGCCTGTTCGAGGGGGAAAAGGAGCTGTTCAAAGGGCTTTACATCTACGACAAATGGGACTGGACGGTGACGTACCCGGTGCTGTTCTTCAGCCTCGGGGGCGGCGACATCTATCAGCCTGGTGGGCTTGAAAGGAACATTCTGTGGCAATTGAGACACCTCGAAGACGACAACGGCGTGATACCGAAACACAAGAGCATGTCGGAACGACTCCCCTACCTGGTCAAGGAGCTTGCCAGGGAAAAGGGGCAGCGCGTCGTCATCCTGGTGGACGAATACGACAAGCCGATCACCGACGCGCTCGAGACGGAGGATGCCGCACGGGCCAACCGCGATTGCCTGAGTGAGTTTTACGCAACCATCAAGCGTTGCGAAGAGGACATCCATTTCAGCTTCCTGACCGGGGTAACCAGGTTTTCCTATACGAGTTTGTTCTCGGGGTTT
>CAZJXU010000324.1:0-1852 GCA_964550095.1 uncultured Spirochaetales bacterium
ACGACCATTGATCTCAGCACCTACGACCCGATGGAGCGCTCCATCCAGCAAAACCCCTTCCCCTACTACGCCGAGCTGCGCCGCAGCGCGCCTGTCTTCCTGCACCCCGCCACCGGCATCTACTTCATCTCGCGCCTGGACACGGTGCGCCGGGTGCTGGCGGACACCAGCGCCTTTTCCTCGCGCATGAGCAACGTGAACCAGGCGCCGCCCCCGAGCATCGCCAGGGAACTCGGGGAGATCATGTCGCAGGGCTGGGCGATCCCCGACACCATGCTCACGGCCGACCCGCCCCAGCAAACCCGCTACCGCAAGCTGGTGGGCCCCGAGTTTTCGGCGAAAAGCGTGAAGAAGTTCGAGCCGAAAATCCGCGAGATTGCGAACCGCCTGCTCGACACCTGGCCGCAGGAAGGCCGGGTGGACTTCGTGAACAGCTTTTCCGTGCCCTACCCGGTGAACGTGATGGCCCACGTGCTCAACATGAACCCGGAGGTGATCCCCAGGATCAAGCCCTGGTCCGACGCGCAGATTGCGGCCCTGGGCGTGGCGCTGACGGACGAGGAGCGCCTGGCTGCAGCCCGGCTGGTGGTGGAGTGCCAGCAGTACTGGACGGAGGAGTTCGAAGCGCGGCGCGCAAAGCCGCAGCAGGACTTCCTGACCATCCTGGCGCACGCCGAGTTCGAAGAAGAAGGCGGCAAGAAGCGCCTGCTGGAAATCCCGGAGCTGATCAGCATCATCAACCAGTTGATGGTGGCGGGCAACGAAACCACCACCAAGCTGATCAACGAAACGGTGCGCATGCTGATTGAAAACCCGCGCGAGTGTCAGCGCATCCAGGAAGACCCGGGCACGATACCGGCGATGGTGGAAGAAGCGATGCGCATGTCCAGCCCGAACCAGGGCCTGTTCCGCATCGTGATGGAAGACACCGAGCTGGAAGGCGTGAAGATCCCCAAGGGCGCCAGGCTGTGGGTGATGTTCGGCTCGGCCAACCGCGACGAGCGCTTCTTCCCCGAGCCCGACCGCTTCGACCCCACCCGCGAAAACCTGCGCGACCACGTAGCGCTGGGACGCGGCGCGCACTTTTGCATCGGCGCGGCGCTGGCGCGGCTGGATGCGCGCGTGTGCTTCGAGGAGTTCGTGCAGCGCATCGAAAGCATGGACTTCGCGCCCGGCAACGCCTTCGAGTACGAGCCCAGCTACATCCTGCGCGGGCTCAAGAACCTGACCCTGGACGTGCGCCTGCGCGGAGGGGCAGCCTGATGGGCGCGCTAAACGGCAAGACCGCCGTGGTGGCGGGCGGCAGCGGCGGCTTCGGCGAGGGCATCGCCAAGCGCTTCATCGAGGAAGGCGCCGAGGTGTGGCTGGCCGCCCGCGGCGAAGAAAAGCTGGCCGCCCTGGCCGGCAAGCTCGGCGCACAGCATCAGGTGTGCGACATCACGAGTAGCGCTTCGGTGAAGCAGTTGGTGGAAAGCGCGGCGCAGAAAAGCGGGCGCATCGACATCGCGGTGAACAGCGCGGGCTACGAGGATTCCTGCCCGATAGCAGAGCTGGAACCTGCGCGCGTGGAAAAGATGGTGGCCGTGCAGTTCACCGGTGCGCTCTACTTCATTCAGCACACTGCCAACGCCATGCAGGCGGGCGGCTCCGTCATCAGCATCGGCTCGCTCACCGCCACGCTGGTGGCGGAGGGCTACGCCCCCTACGCCGGGGCCAAGGCCGGCATCAACCACGCGGTGCGCATCGCGGCCTCCGAATACGGCGCGCGCGGCGTGCGCGTGAACGTGGTTTCGCCCACTCTGGTGGAAACGCCCATGACGCAGGCCATCACCAGCGCGCCGGGCGTGAAGGA
>CAZJXU010000325.1:0-1900 GCA_964550095.1 uncultured Spirochaetales bacterium
GCCAACACCCAAAGCGCCCGCGGCGCGCGCAGAACCCGCAAAACACGCGGCGCCGCCAAAACCGGGAGCGCTGCTGTACCCCGCAAACCCCGCAACAAGCCTCCGCGTCGGAGGCGATGATGCGCACGCCCCCCGAAAACACCAGGAACAATTCCGCCACCAAAGACGGCGTCACCACCACCGATGGCGCCGCCTCCGATGCCGCCACCGCCACCGACGGCGCCGCCATCGATGCCGCCTCCGCCATCGACGGCGCCACTACCACCGCCAACGACGGCGCCACCACCGCTGCCTCCACCACCACCAACAACGACGCCGGGCCGGGCGCGTTGCCCGAAGGTCGGCGCAAGCGCACGCAGGTGCGCCTGATGTTCGACCGCATCGCCCCGCGTTACGACCTGTTGAACCGCCTGCTCACACTGGGCCTGGACCGTCGCTGGCGACGCGGCGCGCTGGACGCCGCAGCGGTCGGCCCGGGAGACACCGTGCTGGACCTGGCCTGCGGCACCGGCGACCTAAGCGAAGCGGCGCTGGCGCGGGGCGCGCACGTGCTGGGCGTGGATTTCTCCGGCGAAATGCTGCGCTTTGCGCGCCGGCGCGGCATCAAGGCTGCATTCGTTCAGGCCGACGCTTTGCGCCTGCCGCTCGCCGCAGGCGGCATCGACGTGCTGCTGTGCGGTTTCGCCCTGCGCAACTTCGTTTCCCTGGAAGGCGCACTGGCCGAAGCCGCGCGCGTGCTCTGCCCGGGCGGCCGCATGGCCTTGCTGGATGTGGATCGCCCGCGCCGCCGCCTGCTTGCCACGCTGCATTCCCTGTATTTCGACCACGTGGTTCCCTTTGTCGGCGCACGGCTCTCCGACCGCGCGGCCTATCGCTACCTGCCCGCTTCCACTTCCTACCTGCCCGGGCCGGATGCGTTCCGCGCGCTGCTCGAGGCGCAGGGTTTTTGCGATGTGGAACGCCGGGGCTTTCTCTTCGACAGCGCGCAGCTCTGGGTGGCGCGTCGGGCGGAAACGCGAAATCCGCAACAGGCTTCGAGCAGCGCTCCGTCGCATAACGCGGCGCACAATCCGTTGCGCAATCCGTCGCATGGTGCGGCGCGCAATCCGTCGCACAACGCGGTACCTGATGCGTGTGCTGATTCACCGTTGGCTTCGCGTAGCGCTCCGCCGCACAACGCGGCGCCTGATGCGTGTGCTGATTCGCCCCCGGCCCTGCATGAAAGGATGCGGGCGCTGCATCTTCACGACGGGAGCGAAGCATGAATACTGCTGCGCGCACCACGCATGCCGACGCGCCGCTTCCGGTCTGGTGGCTGGACGCCCCGGCGCCGGGCGAGGCCGCCGCGCTGCGCCTGCTTGCGGAAGATGCATCCTGCTGCTGGTTTGCGGACCCGGCGGCGGGCGAAAAAATGCTGGGCATCGGCGTCGCACGCGATTTTTCCGAAGCCGCGGCGCAGGGGCCCGCCGCCCTGGCCCGGTGTCTGCGCACGCTGCGCGTCCGCGCGCAGGGCGCTGTGCGTCACGGCGGCGCGTTGTTGCTGGGTGCCATGCCCTTTGATCCGGCGCGTCCGGCGGGCGGTGCTTTCGGTGAACACGCCGCGGCGCGCTGGGTGATCCCCCGCGTCACATTCGTTTTGCGCGGGGGCGATTCCTTCTGCGCGGTGGCGGGGTACAACCTGCGCGCCGACGCCGAATCCCTGCGCGACGCCGAACTTGCCCGTCTCGAACGGGCCGCGCAGCAGGCCGAAACCGCGCCGGGCACCGCGTTTCCAATCGACACCGCGCAGCAGGCCGATGCCGCGCCGCGGGCGCGCAGCGACGATACGACTGCCGCCCCCAGCCCCCTACCTATTAACGTCACGCCCGGGGCCGATGCTGCAAAGGAACCCGCCTCGTCC
>CAZJXU010000326.1:0-3755 GCA_964550095.1 uncultured Spirochaetales bacterium
TTCAGACAAAACCCACCGGTCATCGGAGGATCCGGCATAAAAACCACACCACAGGTCTGGTGAGAACTGATCCTGCCGGGTGTGGGCCGGTTATTATTGCATGGACGAGATTCTGACGTGGTCACTGCTCGTGCCGGTGGCTGGCTACTGGTTCTTGATGCTGTCCCGGTTTCGCTTCATGGTCGGGCTTCAGTCCGGCTACCACCTGCTTTTCCTGTCCCTGCTTGCAGGAATTGTCTCCATGTGCCTGGTGGCGGTGGGTTTTGACGTGCTGCGGGGAAGCGAACCCTCGTTCCCGGTTTCGACCCGGGAGTTCTTCTTGGTCTGGACCATCGACATCGCCTTGATAACGCTGATCTTCGGCCCGATCTACCTCGTTGAGAACAGGTTGATGGCCAGAGAAAAGATAACGAAAAGAGAATTGAAAGTAGCCGGGAGGCTCGGAGAAAAGATTGTCTGTTTTCTCGGAGAAGCGATGATAAGCGACAATCCTGTGCAATTGTCGATAGGAAATGGGCGGACCCTCATCGGCGTTGTTACGGAAGTCCCTACGCCTCTCCCTATATGGGGATTGCCGAGCACTAAAAAAGAGGTGTCAATTCTATTGATGCATAGTGAATCTCTCGACCCTGTTACCGGAGAGGTAACAAGGAAAGATGTTTACAAGGGAGAAGAATTTATCAACAGGGAGGATTACACAGAGATATACATCCCTCTCGACCGGATCGAGTTCGCAGGCCTGTATGGACGCGGAGACGACATCCAACGACTGGACGACGGCTGATCGGCAGCCATTGCGCCTGGAAGGATGCCCTGCCGGAAGGAATGTTACGCCGCGGGGCGCCGCCGCTGGACCTTGTGGGCATCAACCGGATGGCGGATGCCTTCGCCTGGACGTTCAACCACGAGCGGCTCCACAGGCCCTGGACTGCCGCACGCCGGCTGACAGCCTGCGGCGCCGGCGCGGCGGCAGGGCCGACTGGCGGTCGGCCGGCCGCATCCGTCGATAAGACAGGCCGTCCGTGACGCTGAGCGACCGCGACCGGATACCGACGGCAGGCCGCCGAGGCGCACGGGACGGCTGAGCGATTCGCGGGCCGACAGGGCCCGCCGCCGGCGCCCCCCTCCGACGGCAGGCCGCGTTGGGTGATGAGACGGGATGCGAAATCTCCCGCGAGGCGTTACTTTCAGGGCGAGCCGGGCCCGCAGTGGCGGCCGCCCCGGGGAGGGACCGGCAGACCGGCGACTTCGCGGCGGGCATCCGCCGAATTGCGCCGGAGGGCTGTGGCGTGTTCCCGGCGAAGGCCCGTCCCGGCCGGCGCGCGCCCGGCGCAAGGAAGCGAAACGAGCCCGAACCGGCGCGAGGAAGCAAAACGAGGCCGGCGCGCGGCAAACCGACACAAGACACAAGCAAGGAGCAATCAAACGATGAGCGTCAAGGTGGGCATCAACGGTTTCGGTCGCATCGGGCGCCTGGCCCTGCGCGCCATGCGCGGACGCGACATGGAAGTGGTGGGCATCAACGACCTGGTGGATGCCTCGGTGCTCGCGCACCTGCTGCAATACGATTCGGTGCACGGTCGCTTTCCGGAAAAGGTTGAGGCGCAGGGCAACCACCTGCTGGTGGAAGGCGACAAAATCCCGGTCTCGGCCGAGCGCGACCCGGGCGACATCCCCTGGCGCGCGCTGGGCGCCGAGGTGGTGATCGAAGCCACCGGCATTTTCGCCTCGCGCGAGCAGGCGCAGCGTCACCTGGATGCGGGCGCAGAGCGGGTGATGATCACCCAGCCCGCGCCCGACCCCGACGTCACCGTCGTGATGGGCGTGAACGACGCCGACTACAACCCCGCTCAGCACCGCATCGTTTCCAACGCCTCTTGCACCACCAACTGCCTGGCGCCGGTCGCCAAGGTGCTGCACCAGGAGTTCGGCATCGAACGCGGGTGGATGGTGACCATCCACGCCTTCACCGCAGACCAGCGCCTGGTAGATGCGCCGCACAGCGACCTGCGCCGCGCGCGCAGCGGCGCGCTATCGATGATCCCCACCAAGACCGGCGCGGCCCGCGCCATCGGCCTGGTACTTCCCGAGCTGAAGGGCAAGCTCGACGGCTACGCCATGCGCGTGCCGACGCCCGACGCTTCGGCAGTGGACCTGACGGTGGAGCTGAAAAAGCACACCGACGCTGCGGCCGTCAACGCGGCCATGCGCGCCGCCGCCGAGGGCCCGCTCTCCGGCATCCTCGAATACGAAGCGAACGAGCTGGTGTCGGCGGACTTCATCGGCAACCCGCACTCTTCCATCCTGGATGCGCCCAGCACCCGGGTGATGGACGGGAACTTCGCCAAGCTGCTCGCCTGGTACGACAACGAGATGGGTTACGCGACCCGCGTGGCGGACCTGGCCGTCAAGATGGGCGCCGCGCAGCGGTGAAAACCCTGGACGACCTTCTCGCAGAAGGCGTGCGCGGCGAGCGCGTCTTGCTGCGAGCCGACCTGAACGCGCCCTTGCAAAACGGCGCGGTGGCAGACGACACGCGCCTGCGCGCCGCACTCGGCAGCCTGCTGCGCCTCGTCCGGGCGGGCGCCCGGGTGGTGCTGGCTTCGCACCTCGGCCGGCCGGGCGGACGCATCGACCCGGAATTTTCGCTGCAGCCGGTGGCCTGCGCGCTCGGCGCGCTGCTGGGGCAGGAAGTGCGGCTGTGCCCCGAGGTGTGCGGCGCGGGGGCGGAAGCGGAGGTCGCCCGGCTCGGCGAAGGCCAGGTGCTGCTTTTGGAAAACCTGCGCTTCGAACCGGGCGAAACTGCAAACGACCCGGGCTTTGCCGCGCGCCTCGCGCGCCTCGCCGACATCTACGTAAACGACGCCTTTGGTACGGCGCACCGCGCGCACGCCTCCACGGTCGGCGTCGCAGCGCGGGTTGCGCGCGCGGCGGCCGGCGAACTGCTGCTTATGGAAATGCGCGAACTCGAAAAGGTGCGCACGCCGGGGCGCCCGCTGGTGTGCCTGCTGGGCGGCGCCAAGGTCAGCGACAAATTGGCGGTGCTGGAGGCGCTGGCGCCGCACAGCGACGTGCTGTGCATCGGCGGCGCCATGGCCTACACCTTCCTGGCCGCGCAGGGCGCGCCCGTGGGCGCATCCCTGGTGGAGCCCGAGCGCATCGACGATGCGCTGCGCGTACTCGCCGCGGCGAAGGCGGCGACACGCCGGGTGCTGCTGCCCGAAGATCACGTGGTCGCACAGCGTCCGGATGCGAGCGCCGCGCCGCGCGTGGTGCGCGAAATACCGGAGGGCTGGGCGGGCTTCGACATCGGCCCCGGCGCCCGCGCGCGCTTTGCCGAAGAAGTGCAGCGCGCGCGCACCCTGTTCTGGAACGGGCCGATGGGCATTTACGAAAGCGAGGCCTTTGCCGCCGGCACGGAAGCCCTGGCGCACGCGGCAGCGAAGTGCCCGGGGCACACCATCGTGGGCGGCGGCGATTCGCTGGCCGCCATCGCCAGGCTGGGGCTAGAGGACCGGATCGATCACCTTTCCACGGGCGGCGGCGCCGCGCTCGCCTTCGTCCAGGGCCTGTCGCTGCCGGGCATCGCCGCACTGGAGCAAGCCGCATGAGAGGCACACTGGTCGTCGCCAACTGGAAGATGCAAAAGACCGTGGCCGAGGCCCTGGAATTCGCCGAGGCCTTCCTGGCGCGCTTTCCGCAGCGCAGCGCAGACGCGCTCGCGCCGGGCGCGGGCGCAGATGCCGCGGGCGCGA
>CAZJXU010000327.1:0-7868 GCA_964550095.1 uncultured Spirochaetales bacterium
GCGCTCGGCATGCGCATGCGCATCGAATTGGAACCGTTGCCCACGCCTGAACCCGACACTGCGCAAAGCGACCGGGCCGGCGAAGTGAGGCCGGCCGCCGCCTCGCCGCCCGCTCACCCCCGCACCCGCTCCACGGCGTGAACCCCGCGGATGCGGGAGATGCGCTTCATGACCTGCTTCAGGGTGTTCAGGTCGGATAGCCACAAGTCGAAGCTCTGGGTGGCGCGGCGGCCTTCGTGCGTGTCGATGCGCGCGGCGCCGATGTTCACACCCTCGGCCGATATGGTCTGCGCGACTTCGGCGAGGATGCCCTTTTCGTCGCGGCTGGTCACGCGGATGGTGGCCTTGCGCGATACCTTGCCGCCGTCCCACTCCACTTCGGTCATGCGGTCCTGGTCGAGTTCGAACACCGTCCTGCAATCGCGGGCATGGACGGTGACGCCCCGGCCGCGCGTCACGAAACCAACGATTTCATCCCCCGGCAGGGGCGCGCAGCAACGCCCGAAGCGCACCAGCACGTCGCCCTGGCCGCCGACCATGATGCCGCCCTGCTCGCTGCCGCCGCGGCGTTCGCGTCGAAAGAACTCGCCGAAGCGGCGCGGCTTCCTTTGCTGCTCGGGCTCGCCGAGTTCCGGGTGCAGGCAGTGCACCACGTCGCGCGCGGCCACCTTGCCGTAACCCACCGCGGCAAACAGCGCCTCGACGTCGCCCCGGGCGTAGCGCCGCGCCGCTTCGTCCAGGCCCTCCTGCTCTTCCAGGCGCGCCGAGGAAAGGCCAGCGCGACGCAGTTCGCGCTCTATGATCCCGCGCCCCAGCTCGCGGCTGCGCGCCTGTTGCGCGGCGCGCACGGCGTGGCGCACGCGCGAGCGCGCCTTGCCGGAAACCACGAAGTCCAGCCACTCCTTCTTGGGCGCCTGGCCGGGCTGGGTGCGCACCTCCACGGTGTCGCCGTTGCGCAGCAGGTGCGAGAGCGGCCTGCCGATGCCGTTGACCCGCGCGCCCACGCAGTGGTCTCCTATTTCGCTGTGAACGGCGTAGGCGAAGTCGAGCGCGGTGGCGCCCCGGGGCAAGTCGATCACGTCGCCCCTCGGCGTGAACACGAACACCTCGTCGGCGAACAGGTCTCCCTTCAGCACGTCCAGAAACTCGTGCGGATCGGAGAGATCGCCGTGCCGCTCGATCAGGCGGCGCAGCCAGTCGAACTCGCGCTCGGATTTCGCCTCGATCACGCCGCTCTTGTACTTCCAGTGGGCCGCGATGCCGTACTCGGCGTTCTTGTGCATGGCGCGGGTGCGCAGTTGAATTTCCATGCGCTCGCCGTAAGGGCCGATCACCGTGGTGTGCAGCGACTGGTAACCGTTCTGCTTGGGCAGGGCCACGTAGTCCTTGAAGCGCCCCGGCACAGGCGGCCATATCGCGTGCACCAGGCCCAGCGCGTGGTACACTTCGCCCCGGTCACCGTCGGTGACGATGCGAAATGCAATCACGTCGTAAATTTTGTCGAGGCCCTTGCCCTCGCGCTCCATCTTGGCGTGAATGGAGGCGAGGTCTTTCTGACGGCCGCTGACCTCGGCCTCGATCCCGGCCTCGCCGAGCCGCGTGCTCAAAATGCCGCGCACTTCCTCCACGTAGGCTTCGCGCTGCGCGTGCTGGCCGTGCATGGCGCGCTCCAGTTCCTCGGCGGCGGCCGGTTGCAGCACGCGAAACACCCGGTCTTCGAGCTCGCGCTTCATCCAGTACACGCCGAGCCGGTGGGCCAGCGGCACGTAGATGTCCCGCGTCTCCTGGGCGATGCGCTGCGCCTTCAGGTCTTCCAGGTAATGCAGGGTGCGCATGTTATGCAGACGATCGGCCAGCTTGATCAGCAGGATGCGGATGTCCTGCGACATGGCCACCAGCATCTTGCGAAAGCTCTCGGCCTGGCGCGCCTGCGCCGAAGTGAATTCGACCTTGGAAATCTTGGTGAGGCCGGCGACCAGAAAGGCCACGTCGTCGCCGAAGTGCCGGCGGATTTCCTCCGGTGTCGCCAGCGTGTCCTCCACCGTATCGTGCAACAGCCCGGCGGCGATGGTGACGGCGTCCATCTGCAGCTCGGTCAGTATGCCGGCCACCTCCAGCGGGTGCACCAGGTAGGGCTCGCCGGAAAGGCGCTCCTGCGCATGGTGCACCTTGGCGGTATAGATGTAGGCCCGCTGCAACAACTCGAGGTCGCAGTCCGGGTTGTACTCCAGCACCCGGTCGGCGATGTCGTTGAAGCGCAATACCGTGGTGTCTTCGATGCCCTGCATAACGTCATCATATCCAAGGGCCTGCCGTGCGCAAGCAGCCGGGCGCCGGGCTCCGCCGACACACGCGAAGGCGAGAGGGAACGAGCCGCGCCACACACGCAAAGGCGATGCGCCGCAAGGCCACGAAACGGCGAAGCGACGAAAGGGCAAAGCCGCGAGACGACCGGCGCCCCGCCGGCGCACGCGTCGGCACGCGCCGCGATGCGATAGGCGATAAGGCCACGCTGCGCCGAAACGGCAAAGCCATCAGGCCGCGAAGCGCCCCGCCGTCCCCGGGCCCGCGCCGCGCGCCGCCTAACCCCCGGGCGCGCCCTCTGCTGCATCCAGCAGCGCGCGCCGCTCGGCCAGCACGCGCTCCGGGTCAAACCTGCCGCGCACGGCCTCGACATCGCGGCTGCGCTCGGCCTCTATAATCTCCAGCAGCAGGCTCACGGTGCTCTCGAGGTCTTCGTTGACCACCACGTAGTCGAAGTGGTGCACCGCGTCGAGTTCGACGCCCACCGCGTCCAGACGCGCCGCCACCGAGCTTTCGGCATCGGTGCCGCGCGCCCGCAGCCTGCGCTCGAGTTCGCGGTGCGAGGGCGGCAGCAAAAAGATGAAGCGGGCATCCCGGCGCTTGGCGCGAAGCTGCATGGCGCCCTGCACCTCCACCTCCAGCAGCAGGTCCCGCCCCCGCGCCAGCGGCTCGTCGATGGCCGCCTTGCTGGTTCCGTACAGGTTGCCCGCATATTCCGCGTGCTCGACAAAGCCGTCTTCCGCCAGGATTTCGTGAAAGGCGGCGCGGTCCACAAAGTAGTAGTGCGTACCGTCCCGTTCCTCCGGGCGCGCCGGGCGCGTGGTGTGCGAAATGGAAAACTCGAGCTTGGCATCGCGCACCAGCAGCTTGTGACACACCGTGGTCTTGCCCGTGCCCGAAGGCGCCGACACCACGAAGGGAATGCCGCGGGCAGGCGTCATTGCGCGTCGTCCTCTTCGCCCATGCCGCCGCCCAGGCGGGCGGTGATGGTTGAAAGGCGTACCGCGGAAAGGATGATGTGATCGCTGTCGGTCACCAGAATCGAGCGGGTGCGGCGCCCTTGCGTTGCGTCCACCAGCTTGCCGCGCGCGGCGGCTTCTTCGCGCAGGCGTTTCATCGGCGCGGATGCAGGCGTCACGATCGCCACCACACGCGCGGCGGGCACCAGGTTGCCGTATCCCACGTTCAGCATGCGGGTCTCGCGCTCAGCCACGGCTTGCATCCCGGGGCTTCGGCGGCGCCGGCAAAAGAAGGCCGAGCTGCGCTGCGACTTCGTGAGGCGCAGCGACTGCAGTGCCGAGTTTGCCCACCACCACGGCGGCCGCTGCGTTGGCGAAGCGCGCCGCTTCGTCCCATTCGGCGCCGGCCAGCCGGGCCAGGGTGAGCGCTGCAATGCAGGTGTCTCCGGCGCCCTGCACGTCGAAGACCTCGTGCCTGCGGATGGGCACGTCCAGCGGCGGCCTGCCGCTTTCAAAAACCGTCATGCCCTCAGCGCCCCGGGTGATGACCAGGGTGGTCGTCTCGCCCAGTTGCTCCTGCAGGCGGGCGGCGGCTGCCAGCAGGCCCGCCCGGCCTCTAACGCTGCATCCGGAGAGCATCGCCGCCTCGGCTTCGTTGGGTTTGAACAGCATGGCGCCCCGGTAGGGCGAAGCCTGGTGCTTGGGGTCCACGGAGGCCGGCACCTTCGCCTCCCTGCAAAGCCGCATGGCCTCTTCCAGCAGCGCATCGCTGAGCAAACCCTTGCCGTAGTCCTGGAAGATGACTCCACTCGCTTCGGGCAACGCCGCCGCGAAGGCCGCCAATACGCGGCGCTCCGTTTCCGCGTCCAGTGCGGCGCGGGTTTCCCGGTCGTAGCGCAGCACCTGCTGGGCGCGCGCGCCCACGCGGGTTTTGTGCGTGGTCGGGCGACCGGGCGCTTCGACCAGGGCGGATGCATCGACGCCCGCCTCATCGCAAAGCTGCCGGATGCGGCGTCCGGGCGCATCGTCGCCGACCACGGCGCAACACGACGCGCGTGCGCCCAGCGCGATGATGTTCTGCGCCACGTTCCCGGCGCCGCCCAGCGCCAGCGACTCGCGTTCCACCTGCACCACCGGCACGGGCGCTTCCGGGCTGATACGGCGGGCGTCGCCCCATAAGTATTCATCGAGCATCACGTCGCCGATCACCAACAAGCGCAGGCTTTCGATGCCGGCGATCAGCTTTTCGAGGCGCTCTTGATTCACGTGCTGCTCCAACGCGCACTTCGACGGGGAAGCGCTCGCCCTGCTTTCGGGGTCGGGGCGCAGCTTAACAAGCCGGGGCAAAGGCCGCCAGAATCGCGGACAGGAAGGCGCGGCCGAAGCGCTGCCTCGGTGCTGCAGGTCGAAACGGAAAGAGGCACACGACGCCGGCGCGGGCAAGCGGCACGCCCGTCCGGGATATGCTGGAACGCATACCCGGCGGTCCCGGCAGCGTTACCCGGCGGCCCCGGCAAAGCCGTACCCGGCGCGGCATCGTCGCCGTCGAAACAACGCCCCGGCGCGCCGCCCCCTCCCCTTTTTCACCGGGCGATGGGCGAGTCTTTCACCGGGCGATGGGCGAGTCCGCGGCAGCGGCGCCCTGCGCGCCTTCGGTTTCCGCCAGCAGCTCCAGCACCGCAGAGAGCACCGACTGCGCGGAAAGGGCGCCGAGATCGATGTCCCGCCGGCGCCGCCAACGCGGGATGCGCGCGAATGCCTCGGCGCCGGGCGCGAGCACCCTGCGGTACGGCGTCGCCTCGTAAGGCCGGCTGTGGACGGGGTCGGTGGCGCCCAGCAACTGCACCACCGGCGTGCCCACCAGCGAAGCGATGTGCATCGGGCCGGTGTCTCCGCCCAGGTACACGCGGCATTGACTCAGCAGCGCCGCCAGTTCGGGCAGGCCGGGCGTTTTGGGCGCGAGGCGCGCGGCCCCCGGCGCCGCGCGCACAATGGCCTGCGCGAAGTCCCGGTCGTCCCGGGCCGGGCCGGCGGTCACCACGGAAACCAGGCCGCGCTGTTCGTAAAGCGCCCGCGCCACCTGCGCATAACCTTCCACGCTCCAGCGCTTGTGCGGCGTGGAGTCGCTGGTGCCCGGGTGAATCGCCGGCGGGCGCAGGCCTTCGAGCGCGCGCGACATGGCGCCCTGCAGCGCTTCGGAGATCACCAGCGGGCGAAGCAGAGCGTCGGCTTGCACAGCGAGGTAACGCACCAGCGCATCGTTGCGCTCGTAGCGGCTGACACGGGGCTCTGCGAGCCGCGCCCGGTGTGTCAGGAAAAGCTGCGCGCCCTCCCTGGCGACGCCCCGTGCGTAACCGGCGCGCAGCGGCGCGCGCGTGCACCAGGTGAGCATGCCGCTTTTCAAAATGCCGTGGAAGTCGATGACCAGGTCAAAGCGGCGCCCGCGCAGTTCACGCAAGAAGGCGCCGAGGCGCCGCAAGGCCCGGTCCGGGCGCAGGCCGCGCAGTTCGCCCGTGAGCGCCGTGCGCGGAAAAACCAGCACCTCGTCGAGCCATGGCTGGCTCTCGAGCAGGCCCGCGTGCGCCGATTCCACCAGCCAGGCCAGGTGCGCCCCGGGCCAGGCGGCGCGCAGGGCGCTCGCCGCGGGCAGGGTGCGCACCACGTCGCCCATCGCGCCCAGGCGCACCACGAGAATGCGCTCCGCGTCGGGAGGCTCGGGCAGCGGGTTGATGCAGTGGGAAATGGGTGATCTCGCCTGTACCGGAGGGGGGCTGTTAGCATACCAGTATGCGATGGATGCGAACCCTGCACGGATACGTGCTGCGCGAGGTGGTGAAGTACGTCCTGGTCGGCGGGCTCGCGGCGCTGGCGCTGCTGGTGTTGCCCAACACGCTGCGCCAACTGCGCAACCTGGTCGGGATGGGCCTCGCTTTCGAGGACGTTGTGCAACTGCTGGCGGCGCTGAGCGTGCGCTTTGCCGCCTACGCGCTGCCCATCGCATTTCTGTTCGGCGTGTCCTCGGCGCTCTCCCGGCTCTCTTCGAAAAACGAAATCATGGCCATGCACACGCTGGGCATCAGCCTGCGCGGGATCATGACGCCGCTGCTGCTGCTCGCGCTGCTGGTCTGCGCGGGGGCCGAGCACCTGCTGAACCATGCCGAGCCGCAGGCGCGCCGCGAGCTTCGCGAAATCGTGCGCCGCGTGGCGGCCCGCGGGCAGGCGATTCGCCCGGGCCGCTTCAACACCCTGGACCGCGAAGGCAACCGCCTGCTCTACGTGGACGCGCGCGACGAGGAAACGCTACGAGGCGTCTTTGTCTTCGACCGCAGCCGCGAGGGGCAGCCCTACACGGTGGCGGCCGAGGCCGGACGCTTCACCTTTGATGCGGAAGGGCTGAGCGGACACCTGCTGCTCGAGCGGGGCGCCATACACTTTGAAAATCGGGACCCCGAAGACACGCTCAGCCGGCGCATCGTCTTCGACCGTTTTGATTATGCATTTGACATGTCGCGCCTGGCGGGGCTGGATTCTTCCGCGCTGCAGCCGAGAGAGATGGACACCAGGCAAATTCGCGAAGTCCTGGAGCACTTCGAGCGAACCGGGGAAGCGCCCGAAGCGGTGCGCGTGCAGGAGCGCGCGCGTTACGAAGTGCAATACCACCAGCGCCTTGCCCTGCCCTTCGCGCCCCTGGTCTTCGCCCTGGTCGGCATACCGCTCAGCGCGCGCAGCCGCTGGGGCGGGCGCTCCAGGGGCGTGGTGCTCTCTGCGGGCATCGTCTTCGCCTACTACCTGTTGCTGACGGGCGCTGCATCGCTGGCAGACAGCGCGCTGGCGCCGGCCTGGACTGCAGCCTGGGCGCCGAACCTCGTGCTCGCCCTGCTCGGCTTCGCCCTGCTGGCGCGCCGGGCAAAGCCCCGTGCATAGCATCATCGTGTTGCCGTCGGAATTCGTCATAGAGCGGCGCGGCCCGGTGTGGCTGGCCGCGCACCGGGAGTTCCTGCCCGGCGCGCACGCGCTGGGCCTGCTCGAAGCCGGCGGCCTCGAGGCGCTCTTTGCCCGGGAGCGCACCGTGGCGTCCGGACGCGGCGCCCTGATCTCGGCCCGCCTGCCCGGCGGCGGCCCGGAGCTGCTGTTCCGACGCGTCCTGCACGGAGGCGCGGCGGGCCCCATGCTGGGCGACCGCTTCCTTTCTTTCGCACGGCCGCTCGGCGAGCTGGCGCACACTGAACGATTGCGCGCGGCGGGCGCTCCGGTGGTGCGCGCCGTGCTGGCGGTGAGCGAACGCCGCGCGGGCTTCTGGCGTTCCGCCCTGGCGACGGTGTTCGAGCATGGCGCCCGGGATGCACTCGCCTGGCTGCGCGCCGGGCCGGGCGAAGCGGAAGTCCTCGCATTCTGCGCGGCGGCCGGGCGCTGCATTCGCCGCTTTCACGATGCCGGCGGCCGGCACGCCGACCTGCACCTGAAAAACCTGTTGGTGCGCAAGCGGGAGGGCGCGCCGGACGTGCTGGTGATCGACCTCGACCGCGCGCGCAGCGGCGCCCTGCCCTCGGCGCGAGAACGCATGGCCGAGTTGATGCGCCTGTACCGCTCGCTCGAAAAACGCGG
>CAZJXU010000328.1:0-2530 GCA_964550095.1 uncultured Spirochaetales bacterium
GGCCGGGGCGGCGCGATACGGGCGATACGGGGTGTTTTGGGGCGAAGGCCGGGCAGCCCCGGTTTTCTCAGCCAGGGCCGGCGAGGTTGGCGGCGGCGCGGGGTTGGCGTGGCGCGCTCAGCCCGGCGACGGTTCCGGGAAGTCGCTCACGCTCTCCCGCCCCGTGTTCAACCCGCATTCGGCGCCCCGCCCACACCCTCCCGCTTACAGGGCGTCCCGGGGCTCAGCCCGGGCCCGCCTGCCCGGCCAGACTCACCCCGCTGTCCCGGCGAGGCCGTCCGGGCATTCCCCCGCCTACAGTACCCGGCGATGTTCAGCCCAAACCCTGCGCCGCGATGTAGGCGTCGCGCAGTTCCCGCTTCAGGATTTTTCCGGCGGGGTTGCGCGGCAAACGTTCTTCGGTGAACTCGACGTGGGCCGGCACCTTGAAGGATGCCAGGCGCTCGCGCACGTGCTGTTGCAGCGCTTCGCTCGTGAGGGCGCCGCCCTCCCGCAGGCAGACGGTGCAGGCGACTTCTTCGCCCAGGCGCTGGTGCGGAACGCCGAACACCGCCGCTTCGTAAACGTCCGGGTGTTCGTAGATGGCGGCTTCGACTTCGGCGCAATACACGTTTTCGCCGCCGCGCAGCACCATGTCCTTGGCGCGGTCCTGCACGAAGATGAAGCCCTCTTCGTCGATGCGGCCGATGTCGCCGCTGCGCAGCCAGCCATCCACAATGGTTTCGGCGGTGGCTTCGGGTTTGTTCCAGTAGCCGCGCACCAGGTTCGGACCGCGAAACCAGATTTCGCCGACTTCGTTCGGCCCAAGCACGCGGCCTGCCTCGTCGGTTACGCGCAGCTCCAGCACCGGCACGCAGCGGCCCGAGCTGTCGGGCTTGCGCAGGTAATCATCACCTGCGTTTTGCGGGCCGTAGGCGTTGGTTTCGGTCATGCCGTAGCCGATGTTGGGCCGGCCGTGCCTGAAGCCCTTTTCGACGCGGCGCACCAGTTCGGAAGGCGCCGGCGCGCCGCCGCCGCCAACCGCCACCAGGCTGGATGTATCGCGCCGCGCGAAGTCGGGGGATTCCAGCAAGTCCCACGACATGGTGGGCACGCCCACGAAACGCGTGACGCGCTCGCGTTCGATCAGCTCGAGCGCGCGTTCCGGGTTCCACTTGTACATCATCACCAGCTTGGCGCCGCCGGCGATGCACGAGAGCGTGACCGCAACGCAGCCGGTCACGTGAAAGAGCGGCACCGTGAGGATGAAACAGTTCGGATATTTTTGTTCGGCGGCGTCCTTTGGGTCAACCAGGTTGCTGATTTCGGCCCGGCAGCCGAATGCCACGATGGCAGAGAGCACCGCGCGCTGGGTGGAGACGGCACCCTTGGGGAAACCGGTGGTGCCCGAGGTGTAGAGAATGGTGGCGTCGTCGTCGGGGCCGATTTCATTGACCGGCAGGGCCTTGCCGGGTTCGAGCACGTCTTCGTAACGGTCGAAGCCGGGAGGCAGGGCGACGCCTGCGCTGCGCACCACGGCCGCGCCGATGCCCAGGCGCGCGACGGCGTCGGCTGCGCGCTCTGCACGTTCGATGTCGCACAAAATGACTTTGGCGCCCGAGTCTTCCAGGCCGTAGGCCGTTTCGTCGGCGGTCCACCAGGCGTTCATGGAAACGGCGACGGCGCCGAGCGAAGTGATGCCGATGTAGGAGATGATCCACTCGGGGTAGTTGCGCATGGCGATCGCCACGCGGTCGCCTTTGCACACGCCGTAACGCTCGGCGAGCAGCGCGGCCACTGCATCGGCGTGTTCCATGACGCGGCCGAAGGTCCAGCGTTCGTCTTCGTAGATCAGAAATTCCACGTCGCTGCGGGCGCGGGCCAGGGCGTAGAAATCGCGCATGGAAGCGGGGAGGTTTTTGAACACCTTGATGCGGTTGCCGAGCACGTCGGCTTCGGCGATTTCAAACCTGGCGCCGGGCCCTGTTATCTGGGCGATGGCTTCTTCGTAGCTGAGCGGCGGCACGGGAAGGCCTCCTGCGTTTCGGGTGGGATGTTGGATGTGTGATGTGTGCTGTGTGCGCACGGCTTGTTGTGCGGGGCGTTTGGTGCGGGCGACTTGTCAACGGGCGGGGCCGGGCGCCGGGTCTCGGGTCGGGTCAGCCTCGCGGATTTCCCGGCCCACGGGCCACCCGCCGGGCCGACCAGCCAACCGGACGGCGACCGAACGGAAGGGCGGGCAGTATAACCCGGCAGGCAGGTGATTTATCAACAGACAGGGCCGCCCGCCGCGGGCGGTCGAAACGCCGCCGCGCCGAGAGAATGCAGGCGCCGGGTAGAAGCGCCCTCAAGTTTCCGCCAAGCAGAAGTGTCCTGTAAGCGCCCATTGGAAGTGTCCCCTGTTTCTGCCCATTAGAAATGTCCTCTTTTTCGCTCCGCGTGGGCCGCCCCGGGCGGCGCCTCAGGCAAGGATCTGTCAGGAAAGGGCCGGGGCAGGCCGCCCAAACGGCCCAAAATGTGTCATGAAAGAAGTTGAATTGTGTCGTAAAAG
>CAZJXU010000329.1:0-7925 GCA_964550095.1 uncultured Spirochaetales bacterium
GCCGAACAAATTGCGGTGCGCGCGCGCGACATGGGCATGGAGGTGGTGTACGAAGGCATCCGCCTCACGCCCGAAGAAATCGCCCGGAGCGCGCAGGACGAAGGCGTGCACCTGGTGGGGCTCTCCATCCTTTCGGGTTCGCACGCCGTGCTGGCCGGCGACCTGATCGAACGCTTGCACGACGCGGGGCTCGAAATTCCGGTGGTGGTGGGCGGGATCATCCCCGAAGCCGACGCCGCCCGGCTTCGCGAGCGCGGCGTGGCCCGCGTTTATACGCCCAAGGATTTTGACCTGAACGCCATCATGAGTGAGATCGTACAGGTGGCCACCGAAGCGCATGTCGAATAAATCGGCGGCGGTCGAAAAGTCGGCGGGGGGTGCGCCGGCCGCGGGCGAAAAGTCGGGGCCGGCCGAAAAGTCGGCGGGGTTGACTGCGCCGGGCGTCGATGCGCGTTCTGATGCGCGCGCCGCTTCCCGCGCAGATGCGCAGCCCGTTGATGCGCGCGCCGATGCGTCGCGCACGCGCGCCACGGCGGAGAGCGGCGAAGCGCTGGCCGAACGATTGCTCGCGCGCGAGCGCGATGCCGTGGCGCCCGCGCTCAACCTGCTCGACGATAGGCGCCCTGCGGCGCGCGCACAGGGCGAAGCGCTGGTACGCCGGCTCGAAGCGCGCGGCCAAAACGCGCCGCGCATAGGGCTGACCGGCCCGCCGGGCGTCGGCAAATCCACGCTGGCCGACGCACTGGTGCGCCGCTGGCTCGCGCGTGAACAGCAGGTGGGCATGCTGGCCGTTGACCCCAGCAGCAGGCGCAGCGGCGGCGCCCTTTTGGGCGACCGCGCGCGCGTGCGCACTGCAGCCCGTGAAGCGGGAGTCTTCTTCCGCTCCATGGCCGCGCGCGACCGGCTCGGCGGCCTGGCGGAAGGCGCATACCATGCACTGCTGGTGCTATCCGCCGTCTTCGACCAGGTGCTGGTGGAAACCGTCGGCATCGGCCAGAGCGAAAGCGAAGCGGCGGAACTGGTGGACACGCTGGTGTTCGTGGCGCAGCCCGGCGCCGGTGACATGCTGCAGTTCATGAAAGCCGGCGTGCTGGAACTGCCCGACCTGGTGGTCGTCAACAAGGCCGACCTCGGCGACATCGCTGCACGCAGCGCGAGCGACCTGCGCGGCGGGCTCGGGCTCGGCAAGGACGCGGGCGCGGATGCGGGAGCGGGAGTGAAGGGCGCCGCGCAGGGCGGGCCGCCGCCCGTGCTGCTGGTCTCCGCGCAAAGCGGCGCCGGGCTAACAGAACTGGAAGACGCATTGGCAGCGCATTACGCGCGTCTTCTGGAAAGCGGCGCCATCCACGAGCGCAGGCGCAGGCGGCGCCGCCACCTTGTCATGAGTGCGCTTGGGCGCCGTTACGGGAGTTTCGGCATCGAGAAGCTTGGCGGCAGCGAGGCCATCGAGGCGCGGCTCGCCGGCGCCGACGACGGCGCCACCGGGGCGGATTTGCTGAGCGCGCTTTCTGCGGAAATCGAAGCCGCACTCGGCGGGTGACTTATCAACGGTCGTAGCTTGTTTCTGTCGCAAAGCGACAGAAACTAGCCTGACGCTGGAAGATGAACGCGGGGGCGGGAGCGGGCGTGGCATTCAACACGCCCGTGCAGGGCGAAGCGCCCAGCCGCTGGTGCTACGGCGCGACCCCTTCGGCAACGTGATCGAACTGCTGGAAACGCCCGGAGATAAACGCGAGGTTTCCGGGCCTGGCCTCTCCGGCGTTTGAGATTTATTCGGGGCGGGTGCCCTTTCCGCCATGGACGGAGGGTTCGGCGCACCATTGCCTTCGCAGCAGGTCCAGCGGCTCGAGCATGTCTTCCGGCAAATCCAGCACATCGATTAGTACAGCGCGGTCGAGGGCCTGGCGGGTTTCGTCATGCCACGCTTCGTTGGCCGGCAGCAAGTCCCGGCCCGCGAATTCATCGAAGAGAGAATCCGCTCGGGCAAGTTGTTTGGGCGACAGCGTCCGCGCGTCGAGCACGGTGAGGGCGGGCAGCCCGGTGATGGTGAGCCGGGCCCTCCCCAGTTGCTGACGATTGCCGACCCACCAGAAGGCAATGAGCCCAAGTGTCGTATTCGCCCAGAGCGTGAGAGCCTTCTCCCAGCGCAGATCCTCGCACAGAAAATTCGGCCAGGCTGTCCCGCCTATTGAAGGCTTTGGCGTCATGCAGGCCGCCAGCGGCTGGGAATTGACCCGGAAATCGAGATTGAAGTGCAGGCGGGAAGCGGTTTCCTCCCACGCCTCGGTAGCGCGGTCTTTGCAGCCCGGTCGAACCAGCCCCTGCTTATCCGGCTCGACGATCATGCGGGTTTCCCGGCTCGCGTCATGATTCCACAGGGCGGGCCAGGTCGGAACATCCCCGGCTTTGAGCTTTTCGATATCGAAGGGGCCTCGGGGCAGCCCGCCGCGGGAGGCGCCCTTGTCGTTTATGTCTCGATCCAGGAGGCCGCGCTCGCCGAGGGCGCCGAGGTTGACAACGGGCAGTTCTATGGCGCCTGTGCGGCGCGCGATCTGCAATTTTCCATCCGCCAGGCCCGAAGCCGCCTCTGCCACGTCGAGTGCTCTTACCCCGGCGCAGCCCGTTTGCGACATGTCGCCCCGTACCCAGCACCCCGCGCTTTCCTCGGAACCGATCCGGAGCCGTCCGGAAGCCTGGCTCGTCGGAATACGCACCGCCGCCGCCGCCACTGCGACCGCCTCCAGCAAGGTTCGGGGCCGATGATCGAGGTTGATGAACAGTACGGCAGGGGATTGATCTGTTTCATCCTTCCGCGTCGCGAGGATGAGCACCTCCGCCATCCCGGTGTCTGCTGAAAACGCCCGGTCGGTCGAGCCCGTGGCGGCGATGCTGATGATTGCGATGTCGCGATAGTGCTTCTCGAGCAGCGCGCGGGCATTGTTCCATGCTTTGCCCTGCAAAAAAGACGCCGGAAGCACCAGCGCGATCACCCCGCCGGGCTTGACCTTGGCATGGGCGATGTCGATGAAGTTGGACGCCAGCCCGGCGTTGCCGTGCCCGGCCATTCCCGGCTTGCTGATTTTTTTGAGTCGACTCGACATCGCTTTTTGCTCGTCTTCGCTCGTGGAAAAGCCGGCGAAGGAGGGAACCGGAACATCAGTCGCTTCGTGGTTGGTCGGCCTCGTGAAGGGCGGGTTCATGATGACGAGGTCGAAGCCCTGGTGCGGCAGGTGCACGCTCTCGGTGCGGGCCTCCGCGCCGCCCTTCACCCGTTCCTGCCCGAGGTTGAAGAGGGCATCGGTCGTTTCGCTTTCGATCAGGTCGAGCGCGCCGAGGCGAACACTGGGGCTAACAAAGTCGTCCCCGTAAGGAAGTGTGAGTATCGAGGTGTTCTGGAACTGCACGTCCGGGTGGGCGCTGGACAGCACCGAGGCCGTGAGGTGCGTGGCGGCCGGCATGATGTCCGAGCCCACGATCGCGTGCTCTATCATGCCGGGGTGGAGGGCCCTGTCGTCGCCGCCCGTGCGGCGATGGCGGCGCATCACGGCGCCGTAGGCCGCGTTCAGCAGAGCGCCCGTTCCGCAGGCGAAATCCGCGATTCGCAAGGAGGCGACGGCCTCTCCGTCGGACCAGTCGGCATCGAGGCGGCTAGCCGCGAGCTCGGCCAGCAATGTCGAGGAACTCGGCAGCGTGTAGAAGGTCGCCAGGAACTTCCGGTCCACAATCAGCCGCTGGAACATGCGCCCGCTGAGATCGTGCTGGCTGGTGGCGCCGAGGGCGGCCAACTGGCTCGCAACCTTCGCCAGGTGGTCGAGAATACCGTGCGCCGCGCCGTCGCGGATGGGCAGCAGAATTTCCGATGCGATTTTGAAGATCGGCCAGTAGTTGATCTCGAGGATGTGTCGCCAGGCCTCCAGGGCGTTGTACTTCATCACCTGCCCCTTCACGCCGCCGCGCATATCATCAATCGCCGGTATCTCTTTGGAACCGGAAATGGCGATTTGGAAGGTGAGTGCGTTGGCGACGATGGCCATCGCCATCCTCGAAGTCTGCTCGCCGTCTTTCTGGTGCAGCGTGTTTGCGATCCTGGTAAGCGTGTCCGGCGCGCTCTCCCCGTCCTCCCGGAGCCGGAAGGCCGCCTGGCCTATTCCCTCTTCGAGAATCTGCATGCCGCGGGCGATGCTGTCTTCGGACAGGGCGGCCTGTTCGATGCAGTCCGCCAGCTCGTCGATGCCGCCTTCCATCCAGCCGGCAGCCGGCCATCGCTGCGGGTTTTCCCTTGTTCCCGAGAAGACGCAGAAAGCCAGTGTCGCCTCCTGGATTTGCTGCCCGAGGTCATGCTGACCGGTGGTACTGAGTTCGTCCGGGATGCTTACCGCGATCACCTGTTCAACGCGATTCCCGCCCTCGGAGAAGGTCAGGCCGATGCGGCCCATGGCGTCCTGCTGGGCCGTGCGCGCCGGGGCGAATTCGGTCTCGACGACAACCGGCATGCCGTGCGGATGACGGACCACGATGTCGGGACGAAGGGTGGCGCCTTCGTTGAAAACGCCCATGCTCTCGACGTCGATGCAATCATGCCAGCGCGGGTGCCTGGTTCGCAGAACTTCGCCCAATGCGAAGTTGAAACCCGGCTCCGTGATATGCGCCGCCGCCATCTCTAGATCCCCCGAAAACGGCGGCAATTGCGCCGGTCTGTTGTCATGTCTCGTCTCCGGGACGTGTACCTTTTCCGCCATGGACGGAGGGTTCGGCGCACCATTGTCGTCGCAGCAAGTCCAGCGGCTCGAGTATGTCTTCCGGCAAATCCAGAATGTCCAGCAGTACGGCGCGGTCGAGCGCCTGGCGGGTTTCGTCATGCCACGCTTCGTTGGCCGGCAGCAAGTCCCGGCCCGCGAATTCATCGAAGAGGGAATCCGCTCGGGCAAGCTGTTTGGGCGATAGCGTTCGTGTATCGAGCACGGTGAGCTCCGGCAGCCTGGATATCGAGAGCGACGCCCTTCCCTGCTGCTGACGGGATCCCACCCACCAGAATGCAATGAGCCCGAGCGTCGTGTTCGCCCAGAACGTAAGCGCCTTCTCCCAGCGCGGCTCCTCGCACAGGAAATTCGGCCAAGCTCTGCCGCCGATCGACTCCCCAGGCGTCATGCAGGCCGCCAGCGGCTGGGAGTTGATCCGGAAATCACGGTTGAAATGCAGGCTGGATGCGGTCTCCCTCCACACCTCGGTCGCCCGCTCATCGCGGCCCGGTCGAACCACCCCCTGCCGGTCCGGCTCGACAATCATCCGGGTCTCCTTGCCCGCGTCATGCCCCCACAATGTGGGCCAGGTCGGAACCTCTCCGGCTGCGATCTCCACCATGTCGAACGGAGCGCGATCCCGGTGCCAGGATACGTCTATGTGGGAGAGACCGCGCTTCCCCAGGGCGCCCAGCCGGACGACAGGGAGTGCTTCGTCGCCGGCCCGCCGGGGAAGCTTAAGTCGACCCTTCGCCAGCGCCGCCGCCGCGCCCGCCACGCCGGCCTCTTTCACGCCGGCAAAGCCGGTTTCGGACCACGCGGCCCGGATGGTGCACCCCGCTCTTTGCTCGGAGCCGATCCGAATCCGGCCGACATCCCTATCCGCCGGGATATTCACCACCTCCCGGGCCATTGCAACTGCATCCAGTATGGTGTCAGGACGAGATGCCAGGTTGACAAAGAGGACAGGCGCGTCCTGTTCCGTGCGCTCGCGCCGGCGGGTTGCGACGATGAGTACTTCAGCCATGCCGGTATCGGCGGAAAACGCCCGATCAGTCGAACCCGTGGCGGCGATGCTGATGATGACGATGTCCTGGTAGTGTTTCGCGAAAAGCGAGCGTGCGCTGCTCCACCCCGAGCCTTGCAGAAAAACCGCCGGGAGAACCAGGGCGACCACCCCGCCGTCTTTGACTTTGGCGTGGGCGATGTCAATGAAATTGGAGGCAAGGCCGGCGCGCCCGTTGCCGGCCATGCCCGGCTTGCGGATTTTGCCGAGCTTGCGCTGCATCGACCGTTGCTCTTCTTCGCTCGTGGAAAAACCCGCGAACGACGGAACCGGAATGCCGATTTTTCCTGCTTCATGCCCCGTCGGCCTCGTGAAGGGCGGGTTCATGATGACGAGGTCAAAGCTGCGATGCGGTAGATGCACAGTTTCGAGGCGACCCTCCTCTCCACCTTTCACCCGTTCCTGCCCGAGGTTGAAAAGTGTGTCTGTTGTCTCGCTTTCTACCAGGTCGAGTGCGCCAAGCGCGAGCACCTGTTTCGCCTCCGCGATCTGTTCACCGTAGGGAAGCGTGAGTATCGAGGTGTTCTGGAATGGCACGCTCGGATGGGCGCCGGACAGCACCGAGGCCGTGAGGTGCGTCGCGGCCGGCATGATGTCCGAACCCACGATTGCATGCTCTATCATCCCGGGGTGGAGGGCCCTGTCGTCGCCGCCCGTGCGGCGATGGCGGCGCATCACGGCCCCGTAGGCCGCGTTCAGCAGAGCGCCCGTCCCGCAGGCGAAGTCCGCGATGCGCAAAGCGCTCACGGATTCTCCGTCGGACCAATCGGCGCCAAGACGGCCGACCGCGAGTTCGGCCAGCAGCGCAGAGGAACTCGGCAGCGTGTAGAAGGTCGCCAGGAACTTCCGGTCCACAATCAGCCGCTGGAACATGCGCCCGCTGAGATCGTGCTGGCTGG
Organism: uncultured Spirochaetales bacterium; assembly: GCA_964550095.1. GTDB lineage: Bacteria > Myxococcota_A > UBA9160 > UBA9160 > UBA6930 > JAHRAN01. The sequence goes on from CAZJXU010000329.1 coordinate 6,705, forward strand.
TGGCGCCGAGGCTGTCCAGATCGCCCGCAACCTGCGTCAAGTGGTCGAGAATGTTGTGCGCTACACGGTCGCGGATGGGCAGCAAAATTTCCCGGGCGATCTGAAAGATTGGCCAATAGTTGATATTCAGGATGTTCCACCATGCCTCCACGACGCGGCCCTTTGACACCTTACCCGTTGCGCCGCGGAGTTCATCGATCGCCTGTATCTTTTCAGAGCCAGCGATGGCGACATGGAAGGTGAGGGCATTGGCGAGAATAGCCATCGCCATCCTCGATGTCTGTTCCCCGTCCCTTTGATGCAACTTGTCTGCTATTTTCGTCAGCGTGTCCGGCGAGCTCGCTCCAGCCGCCCGGAGCATGGTGGCGGCCTGGTCTATTCCCTCTTCGAGAATCTTCATGCCGCGGGCGATGCTGTCTTCGGACAGAGCGGCCTGTTCGATGCAGTCCGCCAGCTCGTCGATACCCCCTTCCATCCATCCGGCAGCCGGCCACCGGACCGGAACTTCCGATGTGCCTGAACAGACGCAGAAAGCCAATTTTACTTCCTGAATTTTCTCGCCGAGTTCATGCTGGCTGACAGCCCGGATTTCGTCCGGGACGCGCACGGCTATCACCTGTTCAACACGATTCCCGCCCTCGGAGAAGGTCATGCCGAGGCGACCCCTGGCGTCCTGTTCGACTGTGCTCGCCGGGGTGAATTCCGTCTCGACGATAACAGGCATGCCGTCCGGATGGCGAACCACGATATCGGGACGAAGGTTGGCGCCTTCGACAAAAATTCCCGTGCTCTCGACTTCGATTTGATCATGCCAGCGCGGGTGCCTGGTTCGCAGAACTTCGCCCAATGCGAAGTTGAAACCCGGCTCCGCGGTACGTCTCTTCGGCATCTCCACCCCCCTGGTAGCGGCGGAGATTGTAGCGCCGACCCGGCAGGCGGCATTGCGGTTTCCGAGAGACGTGTAGCCATGGGCGAAAGTAAAACGAAATAGGCGCCGCTTGTCAAGCCCCCTTGAATACCTGTCTTTTCAGGGACTTACGGCCCTGTCAGGGCCGACCAGCGCCGGCCTCGGGGCGCATCACAGGCAAGGGCATCTGCCGGGCGTGTGCGACGCGGGACTTCCGGGCCGTCATGCCTGCACGGCGACGGAACGCCCGGAAATGAACGCGAGGCTTCCGGGCCCGGCCCGGGCATTCCCGTCTTACTTCCGGCCTTCCCACT
>CAZJXU010000330.1:0-12891 GCA_964550095.1 uncultured Spirochaetales bacterium
CCCTCGGACGACAGCGGGCGTCCCCAGTTCAGGACGACACAGGCGCCCCGGTTTTGTGATGAGTCAGTACCGCAAGTGCACCAGGCAACCGACCGCGTTGAGGATCGGGTTGAGCGTGTTTTTGCCCGCCGTATGATAGTAGCGCTCGCGCAGCGCTGCGAGTGCGCGCGCGTGGTACTTCTGCGGCTTTTGCGTCCACTCGCCCGTGCGAAGCTGCAAGGTGTATTCCTCGGAGCCGCACTTCAGGGCGTCCGCGTTGGCCTTCATCCAGGGCAGGTACAGCGCGCCCACCTGTTCGTGCAGTATGGGCGCCAGGGTGGGCCCCAGCGTCTCCCGTCTTTCGAAGTTGCCCACCGCTTCGGGGTCTTGCATGCGCTGTATCCAGGCCGTGCAGTTCGGCCCGGCGGCCTCGATGAGTTCGTGCCCGGTGTGGTCGGTCCACATGCAGTAGAGCTGCCCGAACAGACCGAAGTCGGCAAAGGCCGGCCGCTCGCCGAACAGGTAGCTGCGCGACGAAAGGTGCGTTTCGAGCTGGGCGATGAACTCTTTGAAGCCGGCTTCGATCTGGGGCGCCGTCTTTTCGTTCGAGCCCACAAACCAGACGCGCGGAACCATGCGCTCCTTCAGCTTGTTTTCCATCTTCCGGGCCTCGTCTTTTGAAAGGTCCGGCATGTTGAAGCGCACCAGACGCTCCGCCGCGGAGTCCTGGTCCTCAGGGCGCTTCCAGCGGTAGTGGAACATCCACTTGTTGCCCCATTCGTCGCTGAAATCTTCGAGCAACGCGGAGAGGAATGCCATGGCGTCGTCTATCGGGTGAATGGAAGGCTCGGGAAACTTTTCCTCCAGCGCTTCGATGATGAGCGTCGAATCCTGCATGCCTTCGTCTTCAGGGGTCACCACCACCGGGATCAGCGGCAGCTTCTGGTAGGGCTTCGCTTCCGCCGTCCGGCTCTCTAACCACTCGTGCGGGATCTTCTTGTACCGGAAGTACGAGCGGACCTTGACGGAGTAGGGGGACATCTCGGACCCATAGATGCGATACGTGTCGCTCACGTTGTCTCCTCTTTGCGTGGTGTGTTTGGGTGCGTGATGCGGACGCGCCGAGACGGTGTGCCGCGAATGGACGTGTGTCGGCGCCGCGCCGGTGCGCACCCCGATGCGCGAAGGCCGCGCTTTACAGGCATCGCCCCGGTGTGTGTTCGGGCCCCGGCCTTACAGCAGTTCGCCCGCGACCAGCTCGAGCGCCTTCGGATCGTTCGTGCCGATCAGCATGGTGGTCACATGGCCGCGCTTGCCGGCGTCCCGCCAGGCGCCGAGCCGTTCCTTGATGCGCTCCGCCGGGCCGATCAGGTTCATGGAGTCGACCAGCTCGTCGGGGACCGCCGCCACTGCGCCGGCGCGGTCGCCGCCCAGGAATGCATCCTGGATTTTGACGGCGGCCTCCTCGTAGCCGAGCCGCTTGGCGTAGTCGTTGTAGAAGTTCTTGTCGCGTGCGCCCATGCCGCCGATGTACAGGGCCAGGTTCATCTTGGCCGGCATGCGCGCCTTCTCGAGGTCGTCGCTGATCACCACCGAGACGCCCGGCTGAATCGCGAAGTCGCCCAGCTTCTTTCCGTCGTCGCGCTTGGCGAGCCCTGCCTCGATGTGTTCGGTAACCACCTGCGTGCGCTCCGGATCCATCCACAGCGGGAAGACACCGTCCGCCACTTCGCCCGAACATCGCAGCCCGTTCGGACTGATCGACGCGGTGTAGATCGGCAGCTCCGGGTTGCCGTGCAGGATGCTCTTCAGCGGTTTGCCGAGGCCGGTGGTTCCCGCGCCGCTTACCGGGATGGTGTAGTGCTCGCCTTCAAAGGTGAGCGGCGCTTCGCGCGCCAGGACTTTGCGAATGATGGCGATGTATTCGCGCGTGCGCGTAAGCGGCTTGCCGTAGGGCACGCCGTGCCAGCCCTCCACCACCTGCGGCCCCGAAGGGCCGAGCCCCAGGATGAAGCGGCCGCCCGAGAGCTGGTCGAGGGTCATGGCGGTCATGGCCGTCATGGCGGGCGTGCGCGCGGGCATTTGCATGATTGCAGTGCCCGCCTTGATTTTGCTGGTGTTCGCGAGCACCCAGCAGGCGGTGGTGACCGCGTCGTTGCCGTAGGCTTCGGCGGTCCAGGTGCTGTCAAAGCCGATGCTCTCGGCGTGCTTGATCAGGTCCATGGGGATTGCGGCCGTCTTGCCGAAGGCCACGGCCATGATTCCGAGTTTCATTGTTTCCTCCTGGGTTAGGCGTCGCTGAGGCGGGCGGCGCGGCAGGCCGCTATCCCGGCTGCGCGCTCCATGCCTGGGCGCGGCCACAGGCTACCGCATCCTGCGGGCCGCCGCCGAACGGCTGCCCACCGGCCCGGGCAGACCGCCCGGGCGGGGCCGCCGAATCGGCCATGCAGTCGCCTGGCAGAACCGCACGGCTGCCGCGATCCGTCACCAAGCCGACCGGGCGTCGCTACACTGGGCGCGCCCGGAGGCCGCGTGTTGGCCCCGGCCCTGTCAGACAGGAGGAGAAGCCATGAGCCAGGCAGGCCGGGGCGCACTGGAAGGTCGCTCCTATCTCGTGACCGGCGGCGGCAGCGGCATCGGCCTGGCCTGCGCCGAGCGCCTGGTCGCAGACGGCGCGGTGGTCACCATCTGCGGCCGCAGCGAAGACAGGCTGGCCGACGCGGCTGACCGCATCCGCGCGGCCGCGGCGAGCGGCGGCGCCGTGCGCTGGACGCGAGCCGACGTCACCAGCGAAGCCGAGGTGAAGGCCGCGGTCGCCGAGGCGCTCTCGGCCACGGGCGCCCTCGACGGCTGCATCGCCAATGCAGGCGGCGGCGGCGCGATTGCGCCCTACCACCTGCAGGAGGTCGAAGAATTTCTGCGCGTGCTGCACCTGAACGTGCTGGGCGTGATGCTGTGCGTCAAGCACACCGTGCCGCACTTCGTGCGCGCGGGCGGCGGCGCCTTTGTCGGGATGTCCTCCATCGCGGGCCACCTGACGCATCCCTACTTCGGCGCCTACTGCGTGGCGAAAGCCGGCATGGAAGAGATGATGCGCAACTGCGCCGACGAGTTCGGCGCGAGCGGCGTGCGCTTCAACGCCATCCGCCCCGGCTTCATCGCCACCGAATTGATGGCGGCGATTCCGCGCGACAGCGACACCTACCGCTCCTACATCGAAAACACGCCCATGGGCGATGTCGGCCGGCCCGAAGACGTGGCCGAGCTGGCGCGCTTCCTGCTCGGCCCCGAGTCGCGCTGGATTACCGGCGCCATCATCGACATCGACGGCGGCCACCACCTGCGACGCGGTCCCGACTTCGGCCCCTTTATCGCGCCCGCGTTCGGCGAAGCCGTCATGCGCGGCGCCGCGCCGGAACAAACGTGAGCGCGGCGCTTCTCGAACAGATCGACGCGCAGCTTTTCGGCCCGGGCGGCTTCTTCGAGCTGAGCGAAGAGACGGTTTTCGGCGAGCGCATGCAGGTGTTCCGCAATCGGCAGCGCTCGCTGCGCGAAACCCTGCAGCAAAGCACGCAGCACGGCGAGGCCGAGTACCTGGTAGAGGGCGCGCGGCGCATCAGCTACGCGCAGCACGCCCGGCTCGCGGCCTCCGTCGCCGCCGCGCTGCGCGAGCGCTACGACATAAAACCGGGAGATCGCGTGGCGCTGCTCTCCGCCAACAACGTCGCCTGGCCGCTGACATTCTGGGCGACGGTCGGCATGGGCGGCGTGGTCGCCGCGTTGAACGGCTGGTGGACGGCCGATGAAATCCGCTACGGCCTTGAACACGCGCGCCCGAAGCTTCTGGTCGGCGACCGCAAACGCCTGGCGCGTCTTTCGGACCGTCCGCCGGATTTGCCCGTTTTGGAAATCGAATCGGAGTTCGCCGAGCTGGAGCGCTTTGCTTCCGGCGCCGAGCTGCCGGACACGCCGATCGACGAAGACGACCCGGCCGTGGTGCTTTACACCAGCGGCACCACCGGTCGTCCCAAGGGCGCGGTTTCCACGCACCGCGGCATTATCGGTTTTGTGCAAAGCGCCATGTCGGCGGGCTTCCGCGCGATGCGCCTTGAAGCCGCCAAGCGCGAAGCGGCGTCCGCTGCGACGCCCGGCGAGGCCAAGGCAGCGGCGGCGGTCGCCGCGGCGCCGCGCGCCCAGGTTGTTTCGCTGGCCGCCGCCCCCATGTTCCACCTCTCCGGTCTCTATGCGTCGCTGGTGATGCGGCTCACGCTCGGTGAAAAACTGGTGCTGCCTCCCCAGGGCCGATTCGACCCGGAACAGGTGCTGGCGCTCGTCGAAAAGGAAAAGATCACCCAGGTCAGCCTGTTCGGTTCGATGGCGCCGCGCATTGCAAAGCACCCGCGCCTCGACGCCTACGACCGCTCGAGCGTGGTCAGCGTCGGTTTCGGCGGCGCGCCGGTGGGCCCCGAGGTCCAGGAACTGGTGCGGCGCGCCTTTCCCTGTGCCGCGCAAAGCATGGGCATCGGCTACGGCTCCAGCGAAACGGTCTCCAGCGTCTCCATCATCGGCGGCGCCGATTACGCCGCGCACCCCGATTCGGCGGGGCGCATTTCCCCGCCGCACCAGCTCGAGGTGCGCGCGCCGGACGGCCGGCGGCTTTCGCCGGGCGAAGAAGGCGAGCTGCACGTGCGCAGCGCCTTTTGCATGAAGGAATACTGGGACGACCCCGAGGCGACGCGCGAGGTGTTCGGCCCGGGGCGCTGGCTCGCCACCGGCGACATCGGCCGGCTGGATCACGAGGGTCTGCTCTATATAAACAGCCGCGCGCGCGACATGATTTTGCGCAACGCCGAGAACGTGTATCCCGCCGAGATCGAGCAGCGCCTGGACCGGCACCCCGAGGTGCGCGAGTGCGCGGTGTATGGCGTGCCGCACGAAACGTGGGGACAGCAGGTCAAGGCGGTCGTGGTGCCGGAGGCCGGCGCCGCCCCGACCGAAGAGCAGCTCAAAGCCTGGTGTGCGGAAACGCTGGCGCCCTACAAGGTACCCACGGTGTTTGAAATGCGCGAAGCGGCGTTGCCGCGCGGCGCCTCCGGCAAGGTGCTGAAACACGTGCTGCGCGGCGAGGCGCAAAGCCCCTTCGTCGAAGAGTAGAAGCGCGGGGATGGAGCAAAGCGCAGCGATGGACGTTTCGGAAAAGCTCGCGGAGGTGGGCCGCGCCCTGCTGCGCGAGGGCCTGACGCACGGCGCGGCGGGCAACCTCTCCGCCCGCCTGCCCGGCGGCGACATCGTCATCAGCGCGGCGGGCGTGAGCGTGGGCGACCTGGACGCATCAAAGCTGGTGGTGATGGACGTTTCGGGCAGGCGGCTGCGCGGCGGCGCCGAGCCGAGTTCCGAGCAGGCCCTGCATCTTGCCTGCCTGCATCGCTACCCGGAACTCGGCGCCGTGATTCACACGCACGCCGTGCACGCCTCCATGTTCGCCCTGGCGCGGCGCGCGATTCCCTGCGTGCTCGAAGAATTCGAACTCTACGTCGGGGGCGAAGTGCCGGTGGCCGAGTACCGCGTAACCGGCTCGGAAGCGCTGGCCGAAGCAGTCGCTCCGCTTTTGGCCGAGCGCAGCGCCGTGCTGCTGGCGGGGCACGGCCTGCTCTGCGTCGGCAGGGACCTTGCCGAAGCGCACTTCGTGACGGGCCTGGTGGAGCGCACCGCGCAGGTCGTCCTCGGCGCACTGCAACTCGGCCCGCTGCCGCCGCTCCCGCCGGAAGCGCGCGAGCGCTTCGCTGCGCGCTACCGGCAGCGCCGCCACGCCGCGGGGTAGTTCGGCGGGGCCGGCTTTGTGAGGCGCCTTCTCCGGGGCGCTTGCCCGGCTCATACGCAGCGGGGTAGTTCCGGGCGGGGTGGGTGAGCGTTGTGAGCCGCGCCTTCTTTGGGGCGCCCGGCGAGATCGTGTTTCCGGGGCGCCGGCCCGGCTCATGGGAGAAGGAAAATCGGCTATCATCCGGCCAGGCGCCTCGCAGGGGCTTGGCGCGGGGGCAACCATGATCGAGCGCGTGACAATCCGGAAGTTCAAGAAGTTCGCCGAGCAGACCTTTGAGGTCGCGGACTCGGTGGTCCTCGCCGGACCGAACAACTCCGGCAAGTCCACCCTGCTGCAGGCCATTGCCGCCTGGAAACTTGGCCTGGACCGCTGGGTGGCAGAACGCAAGGGCGCGGGCAGGCCGATGCAGCGCTCCGGCGTCTCCATCATGCGATCTGAGTTTACCGCCGTGCCGCTTCGTGAAATGAACCTGCTCTGGAAGGATCGACAGGTTTCAGGAAGCAACGGCCCCGGCGCCGGCGGCCTGATCGAGATCACTCTCGAGGGCAGGGAAGGCGACAAGCCCTGGCAATGCGGAGTCGAATTTCAGTATGCGAACCGCGACTTGGTTTATGTGCGGCCTTGCGGGGCAAAGGAGTTCACCAGGGAAGATATGGAAAATTTCCCCGATAGCGCAGCAAAAGACCTCGATGTCGTTCACGTTCCCCCGCTTTCGGGCATTGAGCGGGATGAGCCGCGGCGAGACCCGGGCCTGCAGAACATGCTGGTTGGAGAGGGGCGCCCGGGCCAGATCCTGCGGAATCTGCTTTGGGAAATTTCCGTGAACAAACCGGAGGAGTGGGAAAAGCTCGCCGGTCACATCGACGAACTCTTTGACATCCAGTTGGAAAAGCCGTCGTATTCTCCCGGCCAGCCCTACATCATTTGCGAGTACCGTGGGCCGGATCACAGGCATCCCTTTGACCTTGCCAGTGCAGGCAGCGGCACGCTCCAGGTGCTGCTCCTGCTCGCATTTCTCTATGCCAGGCCGAGCGCGGTACTGCTGCTCGACGAGCCCGATGCGCACCAGCACATCATTCTCCAGAGGCAGGTTTATGACCTCGTCAGAAAAATCGCTCGGGAGCGGGGCGGCCAGTTGTTCGTCGCGACGCACTCCGAGGTCCTTCTGGATGCGACGGAACCGACGCGGGTTCTGAATTTTTTTGGGCACTCTCCCAAGACACTAGCAGAACCCTCGGAGCGCGATCAAATTCGAGAGGCGCTCAAATGCGTTACCACCACGGACCTTTCCCTGGGCCGGGGCATTCAGGCGATTCTGTATGTCGAAAGTGACACGGACGCCAGAATTTTGCTGGAATGGGCAAAGACACTGGACCATCCGGCGCGGGACTTTCTGGAGAAGCCCTTCGTTCATTGGCTCGGTGGAAGAGAACTTCGAGAGGCAACGCATCACTTTTTCGCCATGCGTGCGGTTGCCGGGAATCTGCGCGGGGTTTGTCTGCTGGACGGCGACAACAGGGCCGAAGAGGAAGGTGGAGAAGAAGTCAGAAAGTCCGACCCGATTGTTCTCAGGTGGAAGCGTTACGAAATTGAGAACTACATGCTTCACTTGGAGGCGATCAAGCGGTTTGTCGGTTCCCAGCCGCAACGAGAAGTAGTGGAAAGGGAATTTTTCAAGCAGATCCCCGAAGGGACCGACCCTCACGGGGATCACGTTGCGCTGGTGCGCGTCAAGGGCAGCCAGGAGTTTTTGCTTCCCATGTTTCAAACTGCCGGGCTGGATATTCCCAAAAGGGAACTTTACATGCTGGCCGCCGAAATGAGGCCGGAAGAAATTCACCCCGAGGTGCGGGAGAAGCTGGACCGCATTGCCGAACACCTGAACCCCGGAAATCCAGGGGCTTGAATCGCCGCCTTTCCGCGCCGGGGCGGCTTCGGCGTCCCGGCAGCCCGGTCCGTCACCGGTCATCGTCCTGGGGCCGCCGCCGGGCGATGCCTGCTTTCCGGCGCCTCGCGGCCATGCCTGCCGGGTTTCGGTGTGACGCCGGCTTTTGTTGGCATTTGCCCCGGCGGCGGTGATATGCTCCCGGCCCAAGGCGCGAGCGTCGGCTTTCGGCGGGCGCCACGAGAAGCGCCGGTCCGCAAAGCGCGCCGGGATCAACAGCCGGGGCCAAGCACGGTCGGGAGCACGACACAGGAGGGGGAGCCATGGACGAATCGCCCAAGTACCGCTGGGTGGGAACCCGCCCGGTTCGTCACGACGGTGTGGACAAGGTGACGGGCCGCGCGCGTTTCGGCGCCGACTTTTCGCTGCCGGACATGCTGTGGGGCAAGGTGCTGCGCAGTCCGCACGCACACGCGCGCATTGTGCGTATCGATACGGCGCGCGCGCTTGCGCACCCGGGCGTTCGCGCCGTGGCGACCTCGGCCGATTTGCCCGATCCGGACGCGGGCCCGGGCCCCACCAACATGCGGGATCTCACCCGCAACGTGCTGGCGCGCGAAAAGGCGCTCTACCACGGCCACGCGCTGGCGGCGGTGGCGGCGGTCAGCGAGGAGGCGGCAGCCGAGGCGCTCGCGCTGATCGATGTCGAGTACGAGGTGCTGCAGCCGGCGCTCTCCATCGACGAAGCGCTCGCCGAAGGCGCGCCCATTTTGCACGAAGGCCGCAAGGCGAAGGGCTACGAGCCCGGGGGCCCGACCAACGCGCTCACGCGCTACGAGTTTGCAAGCGGCGACCTGGAAGCAGGCTTCGCCGCGGCAGACCTGGTGCTGGAACGCGAATACGAAACGCAGACCGTTCACCAGGGTTACATCGAGCCGCACGCCGTGCTGGCCCAGGCCGGCGAAGACGGGCGCTTCACGGTCTGGTGCAGCACGCAGGGCGCCTTCATGGTGCGCGCCTACTGCGCTGCGCTGCTCGGCATCGACGCCACGCAAATCAAGGTCATCCCGACTGAAATCGGCGGCGGCTTCGGCGGAAAGACCACCGTTTACATGGAGCCGGTGGCGCTGCTGCTCAGTCGCAAGGCGGGCCGCCCGGTGAAGATGGTGATGACGCGCGAAGAGGTGTTCCGCGCGACCGGACCGGGCTGCGCCTCGAAGATGTACGTGAAACTCGGCGCCTCGCGGGAGGGAAAGCTGACCGCGGTGCAGGCGAAGCTCTGGTACGAGGCAGGCGCCTTTCCGGGGTCGCCGGTGCAGATGGGCGCCATGTGCATCACCGCGCCCTACGAAATCGAAAACCTGCTGATCGAAGGCTTCGACGTGTGCTGCAACAAGCCGAAGACTGCAGCCTACCGGGCGCCCGGCGCGCCCCAGGCCGCCTTCGCCATGGAGTCGCTGCTCGATGAAGCGGCGGGCGAACTCGGCATCGACCCGATCGAGATGCGCACGCGCAACGCGGCCAGGGAGGGCACGAAGCTCGCTTACGGTCCGCGCTTCAAGGCCATCGGCCTGCAGAAGACGCTCGAGGCCGCGCGCACGCACCCGCATTATTCAGCGCCGCTCGGTCCCAACCAGGGACGCGGCGTGGCGGTGGGTTTCTGGTTCAACGCGGGCATGAACTCCAGCGCGGAAGTGCACCTGGTCGAAGACGGCGGCGCGGTGGTGATTACGGGCAACCCGGATATCGGCGGCTCGCGCGCGTCGATGGCGATGCTCTGCGCCGAAGAACTCGGCATCGACGTGCACAAGGTGCGCCCGGTGGTGGCGGATACCGACACCGCACCCTACAGCGACTTGACCGGCGGCAGCCGCGTCACCTTCGCCACGGGCATGGCGGTGGTGGAGGCAGCCCGCGCGGTGGTGCGGCAGCTCTCTGAACGCGCCGCCCGTACCTGGGGCTGCGAGCCGGGACAGGTGATGTTCGCAGACGGACGCTGCATGCCGACCCGGGATTCCGGCCTGGACCACGAGCCGCTGACCGTTGCCGAGCTTGCAGCCGGCATGGCCGAGAGCGGCGGCCCCATCAACGGACAGGCCCAGCTCACCGCGCGCGGCCCGGGCCCCGGCTTCGCCACCCACATCTGCGACGTGGAGGTGGACCCGGAAACCGGGCGCGTGGACGTGATTCGCTACACGGCGATTCAGGATGTCGGCCGCGCCATTCACCCGGACTACGTGGAAGGGCAGATGCAGGGCGGCGCCGCGCAGGGCATCGGCTGGGCGCTGAACGAGGAGTACATCCTGGATAAAAACGGCGCGCTCGAGAACCCCGGCTTTCTCGATTACCGCATGCCAGTGGCCAGCGACCTGCCGATGATCGATACGGTGGTGGTCGAGGAGCCCAACCCGACCCATCCCTACGGCGTGCGCGGCTGCGGCGAGACTCCGATCGTGGCGCCCCTGCCCGCCGTCGCCAACGCCGTGCGCGCGGCCACGGGCGTGCGCATGCACCGCCTGCCCATCTCGCCGCCCAGGCTTTTGGATGCGCTCGAGGCTGCAGGGCGCTCTTGACCGGGATGGTGCGCGTGGTGATACCCGCTGCCCTGCGTGCGCTCGCGCAGGGTGCCGAGCAGGTGGAAGTGGAGGCGTCCGACGTGCGCGGCCTGCTGCGCGCCCTGGACGAACGCTTCCCCGGCTTCAGCCGCGAACTCGGAAGCCATTTCGCCGTTGCGATCGACGGCGAGCTGTACCAGGAACCGCTCTTCGTCGCCGTGGAAACCGGCAGCGAAGTGCACTTTTTGCCGGCCATAGCAGGCGGCCTTTAAGCGCGGTTGTTCGGCCGCCCGCCGCCTTGCGCCGTCAAGTGCGTCAAGTGAATCAATGGGAGAGATGATGGAACGAAGCTACGAAGCGCCCGCCACGGTGGAAGCGGCAGTGGAACTGCTGCAAAAGCACGGCGCCGCGGCCAGGCCGCTGGCCGGCGGCACGGACCTGCTGGTGCAGATGCGCAGCGGCGCCATATCGCCCCGGGTGCTGGTCGATGTGAAGCGCATCCCCGAACTCACGCGCGTCGAAATCGGCGCAGAGGAGGTGGTGATCGGCGCGGCGTGCAGTACTGCCTCGCTGCGGGAAGAGCCGCGCCTCGCCGAAATGTTTCCCGGCCTGGTGGAAGCCGCGGAACTGATCGGCAGCGAACAGATCCAGGGCCGCGCCAGCATCGGCGGCAACCTGTGCAACGCCTCGCCCGCGGCGGACACCGTCCCCGCGCTTTTGGTGAACGACGCGGTGTGCGAAATCGCCGGGCCGGACGGCTGGGACCGCGTGTCGGTGGGCGCTTTTTGCATGGGCCCCGGAAAGACGGCCCTGCAAGCGGGCGAATTTCTGGCGGCGCTGCGTCTGCCCGTGCCCGCGCCGCGCTGCGCCGATGCCTACCTGCGGCTGATCCCGCGCACCGAGATGGACATCGCCGTGGTGGGCGCCGCGGCGCGTGTCCGGCTGGACGACGCGGGCAACTTCAGCGATGTGTGCGTGGCGCTGGGCGCCGTGGCCGCCCGGGCCATCGAGGTTCCGGAAGTGGTGCAGGCGCTGCTGGGCGAAGCGCCGGGCGAGGCCGCCTTCGAACGCGCGGCAGAGGCTGCCAGCCGCGCAGCGGACCCCATCGACGACAAGCGGGGCAGCGCGGCCTACCGCCGGCGCGTGGCGGGCGTGCTGACGCGGCGCGCGCTGGCCATCGCGTCCGAGCGCGCCGCGGCGCAAAACTGAAAAGACTTGAGAAGGAGAGGAGCGTTCATGTCCAGGCTGCACGTGGAAACCCGCATCAACGGCGAGCCGGTCGAATTTCTGACCGCGCCGCACGCGACACTGCTCGAGGCGCTGCGCAATGTGCTGCACATGACGGGCGTCAAGGAAGGCTGCGCCACCGGCGATTGCGGCGCCTGCTCGGTGACACTGGACGGGCGCCTGGTGTGCGCCTGCCTGGTGCTGGCGGCGGAGGCGCAGGGCCGGGAGATCGGCACCGTGGAAGGCGTCGCCAAAGGCAACGAACTGCACCCGGTGCAGCAAAAGCTGCTGGAGCACGGCGGCTTGCAGTGCGGCGTGTGCACGCCCGGCTTCGTGGTGGCGGCCAAGGCGCTGCTCGACCGAAACCCCGACCCGAGCGAGAAGGAAGTGCGTTACTGGCTGGCCGGCAACCTGTGTCGCTGCACCGGCTACGACAAGATCGTGCGCGCGGTGCTGGACGCCGCCGCCGACATGCGAGGCTGAACGCCCCGGCGCCAAGCCCCGCGCCGAAACGTCTTTCGCCGACGGCCCTCCAGCACCGCGCTTCGCGCAAGCAAAGCGGGGGCGGCGCCCGGCGCGCTTCATTCCTGCGACTTCACCCCGATGCAATGCGACGGACCGCCGGCCTTCACCGGCGCGTCCCCGGCTTTTATTCTTCGGGCAGGGCGAAAGCCAGCAGCGCATCGCTCATGCGCGTGAGCGGATTGCCGCCCGCCGCCACCACCACGAACTGGCGACCGCCCGGGCGCACGCGGTAGGTCATGGGCGATGCATTGGCCGTGGTTTCGATGCGCGCTTGCCACAGCTCCCTGCCGCTTTCCACGTCGAATGCGCGGAAGGCGCGGTCGGTGGTGGCGCCGATGAAGTACAGCCCGCCGCCCGTCGCCAGCCCGCCGCCGAAGTTCGGCGTGCCGAGCCCTCGCCACCAGGGCATCGCCCAGATCGGCGCGGGCGCCGTGTCCCTGAGCGTGCCGAGCGGCACGCGCCAGCGCACTTCGCCGCTGCGCAAATCCACTGCCGTGAGCGTGCCCCAGGGTGGAGGGTTGCACGGCGCGCCCAGCGGCGAAAAGAGCGGAAAACGGCGCACCGCGTACGGCGCGCCTTTCATCGGGTATAGCTCTTCCGGGTAGCTGGGCCGCTTGTCTTCCAGCGCGTCGTATTCTTCGCGCGGCACCAGTTGCACGACCATGGCGAGGTGCGTCTGGTTGGTGAGCAGCAAGCCGCGTTCCGGGTCGATGGCGACTCCGCCCCAGTTCATGCCGCCCGCGCTGTGCGGCATCTGCACCGAGCCACGGGTATCGGGCGGCGTGAAAATCCCTTCGAAGCGGTAACGCTGCATCAGCTTTTTGCACGCCGACCGGTCGAAGGGGGTAAAGCCGAACACATCGTCTTCGCCGAAGTCGGTGGGGTGCAGGGGCTTTGGG
>CAZJXU010000331.1:0-7430 GCA_964550095.1 uncultured Spirochaetales bacterium
GCATCGCCTTGCGGCGGTCGCCGAAGCCGGGGGCCTTCACCGCGGCCACGTTCAGCGTGCCGCGGATTTTGTTGACCACCAGCGTGGCCAGCGCTTCGCCCTCGATGTCCTCGGCGACGATCACCAGCGGCTTGCCGCTGCGCGCGGCCTGCTCCAGCAGCGGAAGCAGATCCTTCATGTTGCTGATCTTCTTCTCGTGCAGCAGGATCAGCGGCTCTTCGATGTCCGCTTCCATGCGCTCGGTGTCCGTCACGAAGTAGGGCGAGAGGTAACCGCGGTCGAACTGCATGCCCTCGACCACCTCCAGCACCGACTCCATCGACTTCGCCTCTTCCACGGTGATCACGCCTTCGCGCCCGACGCGCTCCATGGCCTCGGCCAGCATGGCCCCGATGGTCGGGTCGTTGTTGGCCGAGATGGCGCCCACCTGGGAAATCTCGTCGCTGTCGCGCGTGGGCTTGGAGAGCTTGCCGAGCGCCTCCACCACGTGTTCCACCGCGCGGTCGATGCCGCGCTTCAGGTCCATCGGGTTCATGCCCGCGGCGACCAGCTTCGAGCCCTCGCGGAAGATCGACTGCGCCAGCACCGTGGCGGTGGTGGTGCCGTCACCCGCAACATCCGAGGTCTTGGACGCCACTTCCTTGACCATCTGGGCGCCCATGTTCTCGAACTTGTTCTCGAACTCGATCTCTTTGGCCACGGTCACGCCGTCCTTGGTCACCGTCGGCGAGCCGAAGCTCTTTTCGATGATGACGTTGCGGCCCTTGGGGCCGAGCGTTACCCGCACCGCGTTGGCCAGGCCGTTCACGCCGGCCAGGAGCGAGGCGCGCGCCTCCTGGTTGAACTGGATCTCTTTCGCCATGGTTGTCGCTCCTTACTCGATGACGCCAAGAACGTCGTCCTGGCGGATGATGAGGTGTTCTTCGCCTTCCAGCGTGACCTCGGTGCCCGCGTACTTGCCGAACAGCACGCGCTGCCCCTTGGACACGTCCATCTTCTGCAGCTTGCCGTCGTCCGTCACCCTGCCCGGGCCCGTCGAGATCACCTTGCCCTCCATCGGCTTCTCCTTCGCCGTGTCGGGGATGATGATGCCGCCGGCCGTGGTCTCCTCTTCGGCGACCCGCTTGACCAGGATGCGGTCTCCCAAAGGCCGAATCTTCATGTGCGCTCCTCCCTCTGCTCGCCCGGAGGCCGGCGCCGCGCCGGCCCTGGGCCCGTGGTTGCCCCACCCGGACATGGACCGGACTGGGGGGTGTGAATGTCGAATGGCGAGCCCGGGCGGCCTTGCGCCAGGTTTCGCCCGGAAACCGCCCCGCAGGCGCTTTGCTGCGCGGCGGCCCCGGTTTGGCACTCGCCCGTGGCAAGTGCCAAGCGGCGGGCAATGTATCCACAAAATGGCGGAAGGCAAGGGGCCGGGGGAATTTTGGCTGCGATTTTTTTCACGGAGGCCGGGCGCGGGGCTTGACTTTCGCTTTGCATTCGTTAAAAGATAGGGGAACGGCCTGCCGCACTCCGGGCGCGTGCGGCGGGCCGGCGCCGGGGCCCCCTTGCCGGGGCCTTCGCCGGCGCCGCAAAACCGGGCCCAAGGAGGAAGCAGCCATGGCGCTTACCCGAAGACAGCGACAGGTGTTTGAGTTCATTCGCGACTTCATCCGGCAGCAGGGCTATTCGCCCAGCCTGCAGGAAATCGGCGCGAACTTCGGCCTCAGCTCGGCGGCCACCGTGCACAAGCACGTGCAGCACCTGGTCGAAAAGGGCCTGCTGCGCAAGGGCTGGAATCGCTCGCGTTCCGTCGAGCCGCTGCAGGAAAGCGAGCCTGCGGCCGAGACGCGCCTGCCGCTGCTGGGCGTGGTGGCGGCCGGGGCGCCCCTGCCGGCCCTGGAGCAGAGCGATGAGTACGTAAGCGTGCCGCCCGAGATGGTGGGCCGCGGCGAAAGCTACGTGCTGCAGGTGCGCGGCGATTCGATGATCGAAGACCACATCGAAGACGGCGACTACGTGGTGGTCGAGCACCGGCAGGAGGCCCGGGACGGCGAGACGGTGGTGGCGCTGGTGAACGGCGAGGAAGCGACCCTGAAGCGCTTCTACCGGCGCGGCGCCACGGTGACGCTGAAACCGGCCAACAGCGCGCTGAAGCCGATCCGCGTGCCGGCCAGGAACGTGCAGATTCGCGGCGTGGTGCGGGGCCTGCTGCGTCGCTACCAGTAGGCGGTAGGCAGGCAGACGGCGCCGCGCGGCCGCCGCTGAGGGCCGGGCGCGGGAGGCGAAGTGCGGGGGCTCGGCGCGCAAGGCGGGCGTCGGGAAGGCGGGGCCGGCAGGGCCGCCCGTAGCGGGCGGCCCGGTCCGTTGGTAAGTCACCCGCCGCGCGCGCGCCGGCAAACGCGCCGCCTTGTCGCTGCCTTCCGCCAACGGGGAGTATTCATGGGCGCCGAGAAAGATGCGCTTGAACAACAGGTGCTGCGTCTCCTGGAAGAGATCGGAGAAGATCCGGCCCGGGACGGCCTGAAGAAAACGCCGGGGCGCGTCGCCCGCTCGCTGCGCTTTCTGACCCGGGGCTACGGGCAGGATCCGCACGCGCTGCTGAGCGGCGCGCTCTTCGACGTGGACTACGACGAGATGGTGCTGGTCAAGGACGTGGACTTCTACAGCCTGTGCGAGCACCACGTGCTGCCTTTCTTCGGGCGCGTTCACGTGGCCTACATACCGGACGGCAAGGTGGTGGGGCTCTCCAAAATCCCGCGCCTGGTGGAAATGTTCGCCCACCGCCTGCAGGTGCAGGAGCGCCTCACCATGCAGCTCGCCGAAACCCTGACGGAGGTGCTGCGTCCGAAAGGCGTGGCGGTGGTGATCGAGTCGGTGCACCTTTGCATGATGATGCGCGGCGTGCAGCAGCAGAACGCCTTCGCCATCACCAGCTCGCTGAAGGGCGCCTTCCAGGAGGACCCCAGGACCCGCAGCGAGTTCATGGAACTGCTGCGGCATCGCAAGGAGTCTTTCGCCTGAGCCGGCGGGGGCGTGTGACCGCGGGTCAGGGGCCTTTGCCGCAGTGCGTCGCAGGGCCGGGCGGCGCGGCCTGCGGCCAGGCTCCAAGTGCTTGATTTTGCTAAATTAAGAAACCGCATTCTGGTGTCATTTTTTGCTTGAATTTCGGGGCGGGATGTCGTATATTGCCTTTGGTTCGGGGCGCTTGCGGGGGCGCCGAAGTTCGGACGGGCCGGCGCGAGCGGCAGGACGGGCAGGACGGCCCGGCGTCTGGCTGGCGAGTTGTCGTCGGCCTGGTCGGCGCTCCGGCCGGTCGCGTGGTAGCCGGTCTGGTCGGTCGCGTGGCTGGCGGCGGGGCCGGGCGTCGTTCGTTCGTGCGCCGGCTTTTGGCGCGGCCTTCGCGGGCCGGGGCTGACGCGGGGCCGGGACGGGGCGCTGCCCCGAGGCTGCGGTCGGCCCTTCGGAAACAGAAAGTCCTTTCCCGGTGTCTTCCGGGGGTGTTTTGCGTGTCATGCCCCCGTCGCCGGGGCGCCCGCGGCGTGCAGCGAACGCTTCGGGGCGCCGGCAGGCAGGCAGGCAGAGCAGGCGGTCCGCAGCATCCGCAAAAAGACGCGCGGCACCGGGTGCGCGCGCCGGCATCGAGCACAGGCCCGAACAGGGCAGCGAGACCATCCAGGCAACCAGGCATTCAGGAACTCAGACAACCAGGAGAAAGGGAGCAGCAAGCGATATGAGGGCGAAAAACAAAAGGCATCTCTCCATCCAGGAGAGGCGCAAGGCCACCTGGCGCAAGATTGCGCCCGACCACGAGCTCGGCGCGGAAAGCGATGCGGCGGCGGCGAAGAACGTCCGCAGCATCGGCGGCGTCCCCGTGGATCCGAAGCGGCTCAACACGACCGGCGAGTCGCAGCGCTCCAGCGACCGCGGTTCGCTGGTGGCCTACTTCCACGACATCGCGGAAATCCCCACCCTCAAGAAAGAAGACGAGGTGCTGCTGGCCAAGGAAATCGAGGCGGCCACCTTCGCCTTTCGGGAAGGCATGATTTCGGTGATGTGGACCGCCTCGGAGGCGGTGCGCACCTGGCGCGAACTGAAGCGCGAGAACCGGGCCACCGGCAAGATGTCCGAGGCCTTTGGCTCGGGCTCTCCGCCGGGTCAGCACCTGGGCGATTCCGTCGATGCCGTGATGGGCAAAATCGAGAAGACCCTGGCGCGGCGCGCCAGGGCGCTTTCGGGCGAGGCCTCGCCCGATGCCGTGCTGCGCCTGGAAAATCGCATCACGCGCCTGATGAAAGAGGCGAACCTCTCCATGCAGCTGATGGAGCGCATGCTGGGCGGCCTCTCCGCACTCAGCCGCGAGGCGGCCCGCGCCAGGCGGCGCATCAAGGCGTCTGCGCGCGGCCAGGCGGCGCCAAGGCCGGGGGGGCCCCGCCGGGAGGGCCGCGCGAAGCTGCTGCAGCGCACGCAGGAAATCGAGGCGGCCACGGGCCTTTCGGTGGACGAGCTGCTGGAGCGCATGCGGCGCATCGACGACGAGTGGCAGCGGCTGAGCGAGGTCAAGGGCGTCTTCGTGCAGCACAACCTGAAGCTGGTGGTGGCAATCGCCAAGGACTTCCGCAACATGGGCATTTCCTTCCAGGACCTGATCCAGGAGGGGAACATCGGCCTGATCCGCGCCGTTGAGAAGTTCGAGTATGCGCGCGGGCACAAGTTTTCGACCTACGCGGTGTGGTGGATTCGCCAGGCGCTGATCCGCGCGATTCAAAATCACTCGCGCACGATTCGCATCCCGAGCCACGTGCACGACACCCTGCTCAAGTACTACCGGGCCTTCAACGCGCTCGAAAAGAAGCTGGGCCGCGAACCCACCAGCCGCGAAATCGCCAGGCTGATGGGCATCGACGAAGAGCGCGCCGAGCAGCTCGAGCGCATGGTCAAGGAGCCGGTGAGTCTGGAGAAGCTGGTGCCGGGCACGGATTCGAAGAAGGTGCAGGACACCGTCGCGGACACCTCGGCGCCCTCGGCGCAGACGCGCATCGACCACGCGCGCCTGGAGCGCGCCAGCGACGATTCGATCGCCGTGCTGGGCGACCGCGAGCGCAACATTCTGCGCTGGCGCTTCGGCCTCAAGGGCGAGCGGGAGCACACCCTGGAGGAAATCGGCCGCAAGCTCGGCCTCTCCCGGGAGCGGGTGCGGCAGCTCGAGGCCCGCGCGCTGGACAAGCTGCGCGGCCAGGACGCAGGGCGCCTGCTGGAGACCATCGCCAGGGACCTCAGCCTCTCGCCCGATGCGGCCTTTGATGAGGCCGGCGAAGCGGACGACCTGCCCATGTTCTCCCTGCCCTGAGCGCGCCGGCGCCTGGACAAATCCTGGGCAAGTGACGGGGTCGGTCGCGGCCCGCCTCTCGCGGCGGCGCTGAGCGGCTGACGGGACCGGGCGCCGCCTCTCGCGGCGGCCTGCCCGCGTCTCCTGCTGCGTCCGGTTGGCAGGCGGATGCGCCCGGTCGTTCAGCGCAGCGTTTCGAGGTCGTAAACCAGGTCGCCGGAATCTTCCAGCGCCCGGCGCCGGCTTTGCAGCCAGGCGTTCAGCGCGTCGATCCGCCGGCTTTCCAGCAGGCGCTCGCGCGCCTGCTCCAGCGCGGCTTCTTCGTCGGCCATTTCGGGAGCAGTGCGCTCCACCACCTCCAGCAGGGCGTAGCCGCCGCCCGGCAGGTCAAAGAGGGTCTCCCGGGGGCCGGGCGCCCCGCTGAATGCCGCGTCGAGCAGCTCCGGTACCTCGCCCAGCTCCGCGATGTAGCCGCCCTTGCTGCGCTTCACCGGGGCCGGGCGCAGCGGCGTGAGATCGTGCCGGGCCGCGGCTTCGCTCAGCGTCGTCTCGCCCGCCGCGATCTCTTCGGCGATTTCCTGCGCGAGGGCGCGGGCCGCTTCCTCGGCGGCATCGATGCGCAGCAGGTCGCGCGCGACGGCAAGGCGGGCCTCTTCGTAACCGGTGATGACCGCGGGGAACCTGTCTTCGAGCTTGATCAGGTGCAGGCCGAAGTTGGTCTCGACCACGTCCGAGAGCCCGCCTGCTTCCAGCGCGAAGGCGGCCTCTTCGAAGGGCGGCACCATGGCGCCGCGCCCGAAGCGGCCTAGGTCGCCGCCGCTGTCGGCGGAGGGCCCGTCGCTGAGCTCCCGGGCCAGTTCGGCGAAGTCCTCGCCGGCCTCGGCCCGGGCCTTTGCGTCCAGCAGCTTCTGCTCGGCTTCGGCGCGCGCGTCCTCGCCTGCATCCTTGTCGTATTCCACCAGGATGTGCTTCGCCTCGATCTCTTCTTCCTGTTCAAATTCGCTGCGCCGCGCTTCGAAGGATTCGAGCACCCGCGCGGGCTCCTCGTCGGCCAGGGCCAGCGCTTCTTCGTCGGAGACTTCGATCTCTTCCGAGTCGGGATCGGGTTCGATTTTGAGCACGATGATGCCGGCGCTCTCGTCCTGGTAGCGCAGCGAGTCGCGCACTTCCGCGTCCGACACCCAGACCGAGCCGCGAATCATGCGCAGCATCTTGACGATCATGAGGTCGTCGCGAAAGCTCCTGGTCATGTTGGCGAGCGAGCCGTATTCCCGCTCGGCCCAGATGGTGATGGCTTCCCGGTCGAGCCGGCCCTCGGCGTCCACCGCGCCGGGCACCTCGGCCAGCGCACCCCGCAGCTCCCGGGTGGAGGCGTCCAGCCCCAGGCGCTCGGCCTGGTCGGCCATGATGGCGCGGTTCAGCAGGGATTCCGCCGCCTGGCGCTCCAGCCGCGGGCGCGCTTCGTCCGGGTCGTAGTCGTCGCCCAGTTCCTCGCGCTGCTGCTGGTCCAGCCGGTCCACTTCCCGCAGCACCTCCCTCGGGAAGTAGCGGCGCTCGCCCACCTGCACGGTGACGCCGGGCATGCCCAGCCCGTCGCCCGGCCCGCCGCCGATGCCGAGCACGAAGATGAAGGCGGCGGCGATCAGGGCCACCAGCAGGGCGACGAAGCCCTTCTGTCCGTAGCGTAAAAAGCGCAGCATCGGTAAAACCGGGGGCAGGATAACGCCCCCGGCCCGCTTCGGGCAAGGCCGCCTTCGCCCGAGGCTTGCCCGGCGCCCGCCGTATCGGTAAAGTAAACGGCGTTTGCGGCTTCGGACCGCAAGCTTTGGACCATAAGCTTGGGACCGCAAGCTTGGGTCCACTAGCTTGGGGACGCGAGCTTTGCCCGGCAGGCGCGCCGGCGGCTGCGCCCCCCGTGTGGAGCGGGGGTGGCGGCGGAGGCGGCGAGCGCCGGTCGGGACCGGGCGGCTCCGGGCTGCGTCCGGGGCCGGCGACCGTTTGGGAGTGGGCGTAACAGGGGCGCTATCGCTCCGGCCGAAGCAGGGGCCGGGAGCGCAGGAGGCAGGCCGATGCTGTGGGAACGCATACTGGGACTTTTCTCCAAGGACATCGCGATCGATCT
>CAZJXU010000332.1:0-3623 GCA_964550095.1 uncultured Spirochaetales bacterium
GGCCCGGGGGCGGCGGCAGGGCGGGGAAGCGGGGCAAAGCCTCGCCGGCGGAGGAGCACGCCCGGCTCTTTTTTCGCCTTTCCCTTTTCCCGGTTGTTATAGTCCGACCGACGACAACTTCTCTTTCGCAGTGACTCGAAGGATTTTCCATGACCACGCCCGAAAACGCACCCGGCGCCTCCGGTCCGGCCGGCGCTTCCGACCGCGCCGGCGCCGCGGCGCCGCCCGCTCCCGGCGCTCCCATCGCCCAGGAACTGCCGGCGCAGGAAATCGAGGCGCGCACCCGGGCCGCCCGGGAGGCGTTCGCAAAAATGTGCGCGCAGCCGGTGGAGCTCGATTTGACCCGGGGCAAGCCCTGCGCTGAACAACTCGACCTCGCAGACCCCATGCTCACCTGCGTGGGGCCGGGCGAAGCCGCCGCAAGGGACGGCTTTGACTGCCGCAACTACGGCGTGCCGGACGGCCTGCCGGAGGCGCGCGCGCTCTTTGCGGAACTGCTCGATCTTTCACCCGACGCCGTGCTGGTGGGCGGCAACGCCAGCCTCGAACTCATGTACGACGCCGTCTGCTCGGCGATGCTCTTCGGCGTGCCCGGCGGCGCCGGCCCCTGGCGAGAGCAGGGCGCGCGTTTTCTGTGCCCGGTTCCGGGTTACGACCGCCACTTTGCGCTGACCGAACGCTTCGGCATCGAGATGATCAACGTCGATATCACGGAAAGCGCCCTCGACATGGAAACGCTGTGCAGGCTCGCCGCCGATGACGCGCGCGTGAAGGGCGTGTGGCTGGTTCCGAAGTACCAGAACCCGGTGGGCTACACGCTGAGTTCCGAAGAGCTGCGCGCGCTAGCGCGCATGAAAACCGCGGCGCCGGATTTCCGCATTCTCTGGGACAACGCGTATATCGTGCATCACCTGGCGGCGGAGCTCGACCCGCTGGACGAGATACTGGCCGCCTGCACGGAGGCCGGCTGTCCCGACCGCCCCCTGGTGTTCGCTTCCACCTCGAAAATCACATTCGCGGGCGGCGGCGTTTCCGCCTTCGGCGGCTCGCCGGCGAACGTGGAATGGATGCGCGGCTGTCGCAGCGTCATGACCATCGGCGGCGACAAGCTCAACCAGCTACGCCACGTGCGCTTCTTCAAGGATGCAGACGGGGTGCGGGCCCACATGCGCCGCCATGCCGAAATCATCGGCCCGAAGTTTGCCGCTGTGGACGAGATTTTCACGCAGCAGCTCGCGGGGACGGGCCTGGCGCGCTGGACGCGGCCGCGCGGCGGTTACTTCGTGAGCCTGGATACGCGGCCCGGTCGCGCGCGCCGCATCTTTGAGATGGCGGCCCTGGCGGGCGTCAAGCTCACGCCCGCCGGCGCCACCTTCCCCTACGGAAACGACCCGCAGGACTGCAACCTGCGCATTGCACCGACGCTGCCGCCGCCGGCGGAGCTGCGCCGTGCGCTCCAGGTGCTGGCCACGGCCATTCTCGCCGACGCCGCCTGAAAAGGCGCGGCGCTCGCACGATCACGCGCGCGCTGCATCCGCCTCCGTTAGCACGTTGCATCTTCGCGGGGGCACGCGCACCGTCGGTCCGTGCGCATTGCATCCGCCCGCCTCTCACGCACGTTGCATCTTCGCGGTCACGGGCGCACCGTTAGTCCGCGCGCGTATTGCATCCGCCCGCCTCTTACGCACGCGGCTGCTTCGCGGTCCGCGCGCGCACTGCATCGCACCCTTTGTGTTCTGCATTTTCGCGGCAGCGTGTGCACCGTCGGTCCGCGCACGCACGCGCATTCGCCCCCCGCGCGCGGACTACGGTTCCAGCTCCAGGATGATGTCGCTCAGCGTCTCCACCCCGAACACCAGGTTGTCGATGGAGATGCGCTCGTTCGGGCCGTGGACGCCCCGGGTTTCCAGCGGCTGCAGGCGGCGCGGCACGAAGCCGTAGCTGGTGATGCCGAGCGAACGGAACCAGTGCGCATCGCTGAAGCCCGGGTTCACCTGCGGCAAGACCCGGCCGCGCGGCCGGCTGCGCTCCGCCACGCGCTCGATGGCGCCGCGCAGCGCCGACTGTAGCGGCGATGCGGCCGCTTCGAATTGCAGCATCGTGCGAATGCGCACTTCGGGGTCTGCAATCGCGGCCTCGACCCGGTCCAGAAAGTCACTGCAGCGTTCGTCCGGCAGCAGGCGCGCATCGATGGCGGCGCGCGCCGTGCCGGGCAGCATGTTCACGCGCTTGCTGCCTTCCAGCATGGTGATGGCCATGGTGTTGCGCACCAGCGCGGCGCGCACCGGGCTTTCCAGGAAGCGCTCGCGAAAGGCCGGGTTTGTTTTCAGCGCCGCCGCCAGGCGCCGGTAGTGCGCGCGGTCTTCCGCCGGGGCGAATGCAGCCCGCTCTGCAAACATCTGCGCGACGGGCGGGGTGACGCGCAGCGGAAATTCGAGCCTTCGCACTTCGGCCAGCGCCCGGATCAGCCGGTCCACGGCGCCGCCGCTGCCGCCCATGGCGCCGTGGCCCACCGGGCCTTCCGTGTGCAGCTCCACCCAGCAGGGGATTTTTTCCGTGAAGGAGAGGTTCCAGAGGTCGGGCGCATCGCCAAGGCCTGGCTGGATGCTGCCGCCCTCGGCCAGCAGAAACTCCGCGTGGCCCAGAAGGTCCCGGCGGTTTCGCACCACGCGGGCGGCGCCTTCCGCCCCGCCGGCCTCTTCGTCGGGAGTCGCGAGCAGGATGATGTCGCGGGAGAGCGGCGCGCCGCGCCGCGCCAGGTTGACCAGGGTGAGCAGGTGCACAACGGTTATGCCCTTGGCGTCGAGCGCGCCGCGCCCCAGCACGTAGCCGCCGCCGATCACGCCGGCGAAGGGATCCAGGTTCCATGCCTCTTCGTCGGCCGGCACCACGTCCAGGTGCGAGAGCAGCACCAGCGGTCTTTGTTCGCCACGCCCCGGCAGCCTCGCCCAGAACGCGGCGCGCGCACTGCCGGGCTGGTCCAGGTGCACCACCCGGCTTTCGATGCCCGGCTCTTTTTTCAGAAGTTCGGCAAGGCGCCTGGCCAGCGCCGCTTCGTTCCCCGGCGGGTTGACGGTGCGGATGCGAATCGCGCCGCCCAGGATGGCGGCGGCTTCGCTGCGCAGGTCGGCGAACGCGCCCCCCTGCTTCGGCTTCTCGGCGAGTTTCATTTCCGGCGGCGCCGGGCCGCTTGGCGCCGCACAGGAAAGGGCGAGGGTGAGGGCGAGCAGCGCCGGGACGCACGCCGCACGCCGAAGGGGGCGCGGCCGATGCAGCGCCCGCTGCGCCGGGAGGGGATGGCGCCTGCGGAAGCGGAAGCTGTTCAGAGGGGCGAGCGACAAGGGCGTTCTCCGGCAGCGGGTGTTGTGGGTTCGGGGCCCTTGCCTTTCTTGCCAACGGACGGGAACGCCCGCTGCGGGTCTTCCTGCCGAGGCGGTGTGATGCATTGTGGCGCACCCCCGCCGCTTTCCGCCCGCCGCCATCCGGCGCCCCGGCCCGCGCCTGCCCGGGTCGCGGCTTTCCGATGGGCTGCGCGCCGCCGTCCGCCGGGTGCCCACCGGAAACGCAAGTATCTGAAATATAACGAGAATTCGCCACCCGGCGGGCCGCACCCCTGCCCTCCG
>CAZJXU010000333.1:0-5773 GCA_964550095.1 uncultured Spirochaetales bacterium
GCAGTGCGGCAGCCCGCAGCGGGCCGCCCCGTCTGCTGATGGGCGCCCGACATCGCCCGCCCGCCTTATGTAGTGTACGGGCCGGAGGAACTTCGATGGAACCTGGAGCCTACGCGGGGTTTGAGGTCGAGCTGCGGCCGCCCGGCATTGCGCGCATCACATTCAACACGCCCGAGCGCCTGAACGGCATGACGGTGGCGATGAAGCGCGACCTGCTGGAATGCCTGCTGCAGGCGCAACTCGATGACGAAGTGCGCGTGCTGCTTTTCCTGGGAAGCGGTCGCGCTTTTTGCGCGGGCGATGATCTTTCCGCTTACGAGAGCCACGACGGCGGCGCGTCGCGGCGCATGCCCGGCGCGCCGGTGAATCACGGCAGCCCGCTTGGTACCTACGCGGGGCTGCGCGGCGTTTCGCAGGCGCTGACGCGCGCCGTGCGCGAGCTCGACAAGCCGACGGTGGCGGCGCTGAACGGTTACGCCATCCAGTCCGGGCTGTCGCTCGCGCTCGCCTGCGATTTCCGCATTGCATCAAAGCAGGCGCGGCTCGGCAGCGCAACGCTGCGTTTCGCGCTGCTGCCCGACGAAGGCGGCCACGCGCTGCTGGTGCAACACCTCGGCCTGGCGCGCGCGCTGGACTTCGTGATGCGCCGCCGCATTGTCGATGCGGAGGAAGCGCACCGCCTCGGCCTGGTGAACGAGCTGGCGCCCGCCGGGGAACTCGACGAGCGCGCCATGGCGCTCGCCCGGGAACTGGCCGAAGGTCCGCAGGCCGCCATGCGCCTGTTGAAGCGCGCGCTTTACAATGCGGCCGAGCAAAGCTTCGCCCAGGCCTGCGACGACATCGCGGCGCGCACCGCGGTCAGCGATCACCATGCGGATGCGCGGGAGGGTGTAACCGCCTTTCGCGAAGGCCGCTCGCCGAACTTCAACCAGGCAGAGCCGGGGCGGCGCCGCGAGTAAAACATCCCCACGCAGGGCCGGCCTCCAGGGGTGCTGCTAAAATTTCTTCCGGTCGGCCAAACAGCGCACGACCACACGCACAAAACCACATCCATGCGCTCGCTCCCCGAACAGCCTCTCGATTAACATTCCACACATCCCCTGACTGAACACATCCCCACGCACCCGAACAGGAGAAGCCCGCCATGATCGATCTGCATTACTGGCCCACGCCCAACGGCAAGAAGGTGACCATCCTGCTGGAAGAAGCGGAGCTGCCCTACCGCGTCGTTCCTTGCAAAATCGGCGCGGGAGACCAGTTCAAGGATGCGTTCCTGTCCATCAGCCCCAACAACCGCATGCCGGCGATGGTCGATCAAAAGCCCGCGGACGGCGGGCCGCCGCTGGCGCTGTTCGAGTCGGGCGCCATCATGCTGTACCTGGCGGAAAAGGCCGGGCGTTTTTACCCGCAGGCACTGCGCGCGCGGCACGAGGTGAACCAGTGGCTGATCTGGCAGATGGCCAACCAGGGGCCGAAGTCCGGCGAGTGCGGCCACTTCCGCAGGCTGGGCGATGACGAGGGCGACCAGTCCTACGCGGTGCGGCGTTTCACCGACGAGGTGAACCGGCTTTACGGTGTGATGAACAACCGCCTCTACGATCGCCGCTACCTGGCCGGCGATGAATACACGATTGCCGACATGATCAGTTACCCGTGGACGGTCAACTGGGAAGCGCAGGGCCAGCAGATCGACGAGTTCCCCTACTTCAAGCGCTGGTTCGAAGAACTCTCCGCGCGCCCGGCGCTGCAGCGCGGCATGGAAGCCGGCGCGGAACTCTCCGTGGACTACTCGAAGTACACCCCCGAAGAAGTCGCAAAGATCCGGGCGATGCTCTACAACCAGCGCGCGCGCCCGGCGCCCGAAGGCGGCCTGCTGTGAGGTCGCCCCTCAAAGACTTTTTCCGAACCGGGCCAGGCGCCCGGTGGGTGCCCTCCGTTTCCATGATGAAGCGCATCAGCCGCTGGCAGACCGCGGTTTACCGCGCCAGCGGCGGTCGCCTGTGGGGCCACAACGCCGGGCTCGACATGATGCTGCTCACCACGCGCGGGCGGCGCAGCGGCAGGGTGTGGACACTGCCCCTGCCGTATTTTCGCCGGAACGGCGAACTGGTGACGGTTGCGTCTTTCGGCGGGCACACGCGCAACCCCGACTGGTACGAAAACCTGCGCGCTATGCCGCAGGTGTGGCTGCAGGTGGGGCCGCAGCACATGAGGGCTGATGCGCGCACGGCGCAGGGCGAAGAGCGCCAGGCGCTGTGGGCGTCGATAACAGCCGAGCAGCCGCGCTACCTGGATTACCAGCGCCGCACCGAGCGCGAAATTCCGGTGGTGGTGTTTTCGCACATCCAGGAAACGCCTCGTGGTATGCTCGCCGTGCCGGCGCGCCCGGAAAGCCGGGAAAACCCAGGGAGTTCACGATGACACGCATTGGCGTTGCCTTCTTCCCCACCGATTACTCCATTCAGCCGGCGCCCCTGGCGCGCGCGCTGGAGGAGCGCGGCTTCGACTCCCTGTACCTGACGGAGCACACGCACATCCCCGCGAGTCGGAAGTCGCCCTGGCCCGGCGGCGGGGAGCTGCCGCGCGAGTACTGGCACACCCACGACCCCTTCGTGGCGCTGGCCGCCGCAGCAACGGCGACTTCGCGGCTGCGGCTCGGCACCGGCGTCTGCCTGGTGGTGGAGCGCGACCCGATTCAACTGGCCAAGGAAGTGGCGTCGCTGGACATCATTTCCGGCGGTCGACTCACCCTGGGCGTCGGGGCGGGCTGGAACCGGGAAGAAATGGAAAACCACGGGGCGGTTTTCGCGCGGCGCTGGGACATCGTGCGCGAAAAGGTGCTGGCCATGAAAGCCATCTGGACGCAGGAAGAGCCCGAGTTCCACGGCGAGTTCGTGAACTTCGACCCGATATGGTGCTGGCCCAAGCCGCTGCAGCCCGGCGGGCCGAAGGTGCTGATCGGCGCGCAGTCCCGGTGGACTTTCGACCGGGTGGTCGAATACGCAGACGGCTGGATGCCGATTGATGTGCGCGGCAACCTGGAAGAGGGCATGGAAGCGCTGCGCAAAGCGGCAGAGCGCAAGGGGAGGGATTTTTCCACCCTCGGCAAAACGCTCTACGCCGCCGTCCCCCCGAAGCCGGATACCGCAAAGCGCATGCTGGAACTCGGCTTCGACGAACTCGCCATGGCCCTGCCTTCCGAAGCGGAGGCGCAGGTGCTGGCGCGTCTTGACGACTACGCGGAACTCGCGGCCGGGCTGCGCCGCGGCTGAGAAAGCAAGGAGGTCTCCATGAACGACGAAACCACTCGTGGAAGTGAACGCGCTTCGTCTGCAGCGTCGTCGCCGGGCGACGCGGCGAACGAAGCTGCGCGGACGGCGGGCGCTGCCGGCGCCGGTGAGGCGGGCGCTGCATCGGGCGCCGCGAGTTCCGGCGCGTCCGGAGGCGCTGCGAATGCAGGCGCCGCATCGGGCGCGTCCGGAGGCGCCGCGCATTCGGGCACGGAGGGTGCGGGTGCTGCGGGCGCGGGCGCTTCGAATTCGGGCGCTGCGGGCGCCGCGCATTCGCGCACGGAGGGTGCGGGCGCCGAAGCTGCCGCGGCCGGCGGCGCGGCGAAAGGCCGCTCGCCCTGGCTCTTCGTGCTGCGCGATCTCTCCCTCGCGCTGGCCGTGCTCTCCCTGTTCGCCGCCGCCGACGCCTGGTACGTGGTGACCGAATTCGCGGCGGCTGCAGTGCTCTCGGTGCTGGTGGCGCTCCTGGCCGGCACGGCGCTCGCCTTTCTCATTCACGAATGGGGTCACTACATCGGGGGGCTGCTCTCCGGCTCGCACATGCGGCTCGGCAAGCTGAGCGCTCCGACGCTGTTCAGCTTCGACTTCGACAAGAACACCCAGGGCCAGTTTCAGTGGATGAGCGCCGGGGGCAACATCGCGCCCTGGCTGTTCGCCGGGCTCTTTGTCGCCGCGATCGGCGCCGGGAGTCCGGCCCGGCTGGCGCTCTTCAGCGCCGTGATCGGCGCCATCGTGTTCTTCCACACGACAGAGCTTCCTGTTATATGGCGCACCGCAAACGGCATGGCGCCGAAGCAATCGCTCGGCAAGCTGACCATTCCGACCCTGGCGCGGAACGGCGTCATCGGCGCATTCGTTGCCGTGGCGATGCTCGGCGTGCTTTCACCCACACTCTACTAGCGGCGCGGCAGCAGGCGGCGGCGAGCGGCAGCGGGCGCGGCAGGGCAGGGCGCCGAGCTTTCATCCGGGCGACGCACCACCACACGGCGCAGCGCAACACTGCACGGCGAACCACAGCACAGCGCTTTCACCCGGGCGACGTACTGCACTGCGCACCACAGCGCACCACCACACGCACAACAAGGGACGGCCACGACATGACAATCGAAGTGCACGGCTTTTGCAAACCCGGCTTTGAGCCGGTTCAGCGGGCTTTCGAAGAGAACTTTGAGCAGGGGCTCGAGCTGGGCGCCGGCGTTGCGCTGACCCGGGACGGCGAGCCGGTCGTCGATCTCTACGCCGGCGCTGCGCATCCCTCTGGTGCGCCCTGGACCGAAGACACCATCGTCAATGTGTATTCCACCACCAAGACCATGGCGGCCTTATGCGTGCTGATGCTCGCCGACCGCGGCCTGCTCGACCTGGATGCGCCGGTGGCGGACTACTGGCCGGAGTTTGCGCAAAACGGAAAACAGGGCGTGCTCGTCAGGCACGTCATGAGTCACAGCGCCGGGCTCGCCGGTTTCGACCCGCCGCTTCGCTCGGTGGAAGAACTGTACGACTGGGACGCCATCGTGGCAGGGCTCGCTGCGCAAAAACCCTGGTGGGCGCCGGGCACGGCGTCGGGTTACCACGCCATGACCCAGGGCTTTTTGCAGGGCGAACTCGTGCGCCGCATCAGCGGGCGCAGCATCGGCGCCTTTTTCCGGGAAGAGGTGGCGCAGCCGCTCGGCGCCGACTTTCACATCGGGCTGAGCCCGGCGCACGACGCGCGCGTCGGCGAGCTGGTCCCTCCGAAGGCGCCGCTCGGCAACGTGGAAGGGCTGGGCGACATTGCGGCGCGTACATTCCGCAGCATTTCCATAACCGGCAAGGAGCCGCAGACCGAGGCCTGGCGCCGCGCGGAAATCCCCGCGGCCGGCGGCATTGGCAACGCGCGCGCGGTGGCGCGCATTCACTCGGCGCTCGCCTGCGGCGGCAGCGTGGACGGCATCACCCTGATGTCCGAAGCCGGCGTCGCGCGCATCCTCGAAGAGCAGACCCGGGGCAAGGACCTGGTGCTGGCCGTGCCGATCCGCTTCGGCATGGGCTTCGGTCTCGGCTTCGGCCTGAACGCGCCGGACGACGACGCGTCGCGCATATTCTACTGGGGCGGCTGGGGCGGCTCGCTCGCCGTCATCGACCTGGACCGGCGGGTCTCCTTCGCCTACGTGATGAACCGCATGGAGGCGGACCTGCTGGGCGACCCGCGGGGCGGCCGCTTGCTGATGGCCGCCGTCCAGGCCCTCGCGGCGGCGGCGTAGAGGCGCTGGACGGGCCCCGGCGCGCCCTCTCCCTCGCCGTCCGGCGGGCGGCCCAAGGCACGGGGTCCAGAAAGTTATTAAGTTTATTAGAGATATTAAGATTCTTAATATTTCTGATAATTTTGATAATTTGCCCCCAGTGAGGGCGCGCCTCATCGCCAAGCGCGGGCCCGCCACAACCCGGCCTGCAGGGCCGCCGGCCCCGGTAAGCCACCACCTCCAGGAGACAGCATGTTCAGC
>CAZJXU010000334.1:0-3922 GCA_964550095.1 uncultured Spirochaetales bacterium
CGCCGCGCGAGCGGCACGCAATCGATGGTGAGCTCGTGCGCGCTGTAATCTCCCGCCACCAGGCCGGGCGTCATGCCCGAATACACCGCCCCGGGCCCGTCCAGCACCAGCGTCAGCCGGACGTCCGGAAGGGGCGACATCGTGAAGCGCCGCAGCACCTGGACATGGGCGTGCCCGCCTCCGACCAGCACCAGTTCCTGCGGCGCGCTCGGCGCCCCGGCGCGGGCGCCAGCCCGGCGGTGTGAAAAGTATGAAGGCATAGCGCCGTGCAGTCTGCGTCGCCTTGGCGAAGCTCGCCACTGCGGATGGCGGAGGCATTCGCCTGGAAGTTCAACCACGAGCGGCCCCACAGGGCCCTGGACGGCCTCACGCCGGCTGATAACCTACGGCTCAAGCACGGCCTGAAAATCCCCGAATCGTCCGGGATGCATTGAACGCATACACGCCCTCGACAGGCGGGACGCAAAACCCTACCATGCCCTCGTGAAGCACACGCAACGAAAAGCGCCTCTGCGGCGCCGGGTTTTTCATGGCGGCTAACAGCGCAGCCATTCAGCAGGCATTCGAGCTTCCGCCGGGTGGCGCCCCGGAAGAAGGGCTTCTTCCCTTCAGCGGCCCCTGCGCGCTGGAAGACGACAGCTTCCCTTTCGAGGTGATCAGCGAGGTGGCGGAAGCCGAAAGCTGGCGCAAGGAAATCAACCGACCCGTTTATCACATCCACAAGTGGTGGGCGCGGCGCCTCGGGACGGTTTTCCGGGCCATCATACTCGGCGCCTTGACTCCCTCGGGGACGGACATCACCAAGGTCTTCTACCAGGCGGCACGCCTCAAAAACGCCACCATCTTCGACCCCTTCATGGGGAGCGGCACGACCATTGGCGAGGCCGTGAAGCTGGGCGCACGCTCCATCGGGCGCGACATCAACCCCGTCGCCTGCTTCCTGGTCAAAAATGCGCTGGGCATTCATGATCGCGAGGAAGTTCTGGCGACATTTCGTGCAATCGAAGCCGATGTCGCGAACCGGATCAGGGCATTCTACAAAACCGGGACGGCGGACGGCGTCGAAGCCGATGTTTTGTATTACTTCTGGGTGATGCAGGTGGAATGTCCAGAATGCGCATCCCGCATCGACCTGTTCTCGTCGAGAGTTTTTGCGCGGCACACCGACGCAAAGCGACATCCCGAAGCGCAGGCGCTATGCCCTGCATGCGACGGAGTAACCCCGCTTCGCCATGACGCGAAGCATGCCACCTGCCAAAACTGCTTCGAAGCATTCGATCCGCAGGCGGGACCCGCCAAGGGGAAAATGGCCGTTTGTCCGGGCTGCGCTCACACCTTCCCCATCGCCAAAACGATCCGAAAACAGGATGCGCCGCCGGCCTACCGCCTGTACGCCAAGCTGGTGCTCACGGCGGACGGAAAGAAGCGCTATCTGCCGGTTAATGATGACGACCGTAGGTTGTTCGACAAGGCCGCCGGGGAGCTGGCCTGTCGTCGAGGCGCTTACCCGGTCGTCGCCATCGAGCCGGGTTACAACACCGACCAGGCGCTGGGCTACAACTATCGCCACTGGCACGAAATGTTCAATGCGCGACAACTGCTTTGCCTTTCGATTCTGGCGGAGCGCATCCGGGAAATTCCCGAGCCCTCACTTCGGGATCTGTTCACCTGCCTGTTCTCCGGGATGCTGGAATTCAACAACCTTTTCACATCATATAAAGGGGAAGGCACCGGTGCCGTTCGCCACATATTTTCGCATCACATCCTGAAGCCGGAACGCACGCCCATCGAGGCCAACCCCTGGGGCACGCCGAAGAGTTCCGGCTCATTCATGACGATGTTCGAAAGGCGCATTCAGCGCGCCCTGGACTATGCCCGCAACCCTTTCGAGCTCAAAATTCATGACAAGAATGCTCGCGGCGCAGAGAGAATCTACGGCCTGTCCGAGCCAATGAGTTCTGAAGTTGCCCCGCTTTCGTTGACTGTCGATCACTGCGGCGCCGGTGATTGGCACCTCCCGGCGGCCTGTTCATAGGCCACGGGCGACATGTACGCAATGGCCGAGTGCCTCCGCCGCGGGTTGTACCAGCCCTCGATGAACTCGAAGATCGCCGAGCGCGCCTCGGACGCGGACGAGAAGCGGCGGCGGGCGATCAGCTCGCACTTCAGGGTGGCGAAGAAGCTCTCGCACATCGCGTTGTCGTAGCAGTCCCCGACTGAGCCGGTGGACCGCACGACGCCGGCGGTGCGGCAGCGCCTCGCGAAGTTTCTCGACGTGTACTGCGAGCCCTGGTCCGAGTGATGGATCACCTTCTTCGGTCGGCGCTGCCGCACCGCCATTTCGAGCGCAGCCTCGACCAGGTCCGCCTTCATGTGCCCGGCCATCGACCATCCGACCACGCGGCGGCTGAAAACGTCGACGATCACCGCGAGGTACAGCCGCCCGAATGCCACCAGAATCTCGGTGATGTCGGCGACCCACACCTGGTCGGGCGCATCGGCGGTGAACTCGCGGTCCACCAGATCCGGCGCCGGCCGGGCATCCTCGTTGCGCACGGTCGTGTGCCGCTTCCGACGGCGGGTAACGCCCACAAGCCCGTCCGCGCGCATCAGCCTGGCAACCCGCTTGCGGCCCACAAAGCATCCGTTGGCGGCAAGCTCGGCGTGGATGCGGGGAGCGCCGTACGTCCCGCCCGACGCCAGGTGGATATCCCGTATCCACTCGAGCAGCGCCGCGTCGGCGATGGCGCGGGCCGAGGGCGGACGGCCATCCCATGCGTAGAACCCGCCGGTGGAGACCCCGAGCAGGCGGCACATCATGGTGACCGGATACATGGCCCGATTCTCTCTCACGAACTCGAAGATCCGGTGGATGTCGAGTCGGTCTCCCGAGCGAACCAGGCCGCGGCTTTTGCCATTATCTCCAGCTCCATCTGGAGCCGGCGGTTCTCCTTCCGTAGATGGCGGCTCTCCGCGCGGTCAGCCTCCGAGCGGCTGCTCTCGAGGTGGCCCTCCGCGAGGTCGGCCGCCCGGACCCAGTTTCGGATCGTCTGCGCTGACGGCTCGAACTGCCGCCCGAGGCTCTCAGCCGAGCGCCCCGAGCGGGCCAGGCCGACCAGCTCTTTCCGGAACTCCTCCGGATACTCCCGTCGTGAATCTGCCATGATGGCCTCCTTTCCCCCAAATTGTCGGGTGTTCGTGAAAGCGGGTCAAGCTCAGTTCCGACATTGCGGAAGACTACGCATCCTTCGCCGCCGGCAAAGGGGTTTACCTGTCATGCGGAGATTCGGGAAACACCGACATTCCCACCGGCTCTGTCGATGCGGTCATCAGCGACCCTCCCTTCTTTGACAACGTGCATTACTCCCAGCTTGCGGATTTTTTCTACGTCTGGCAGCGCCATATTCTGGGCGAGCACGGGCCCCGGGAGCGCCGGACGACGCGTTCGGAGGCCGAGGTGCAGAGCGCGGACGCCGCGGCTTTCACCAGCCGCCTCTCTATCGTGTGGGCGGAGGCGCACCGGGTCCTGGCCGACGAGGGCGTCCTGGTCTTCACCTACCACCACTCGCGCAGCGAGGGATGGCGGTCTGTATTGCACGCGCTGATGCAGGCGGAATTCTGCATTACGGCGGCCTGGCCGGTCAAGGCGGAAATGTCGGTGGCCGTGCCCAAGCGCCAGGCCAGAGAGCCGATCGACCTCGACATCATCCTGGTGTGTCGCAAGCGCACCGGGCTCACGCCCCATCGCTGGAATGGCGATCTCCGGGGAAGCGTGCAGCCCCGGGCGGCCATGCAGGCGCAGCGCTTTTGCGCCCGCGGCAGAAAACTCAGCCGCAACGATGTGCGGGTGATCGTGATGGCGCAACTGATTCGACAACTCTCGCATTCACACACCATGGATGAAGCCATTGACCTGCTTGAT
>CAZJXU010000335.1:0-2843 GCA_964550095.1 uncultured Spirochaetales bacterium
GTGTGGGTGTGGCGTCCTTGCCGGGGCGGGGAGGGGTGGTTGCGCGAAGGCGCCGCGGCTTCGCCAGGGCAGGTAGGTAGGTCGGTCAACCTACACCCGGCGCAGGGGCGGGTGCAGGCTTAGGGGCAGGGCGTGCTGCGACCGCGCCGGCGCCGGGCGGATGCGCGGGTGCGCACGGATTCACGAGGGCAGGGCGGGCGACTCTGCCGGCGCCGGGCGGGTGCGGGCGGTCGCGCAGGCGCATGTGGCTGCGCAGTCGCGCATGGCCGCGCCGTTGTTACCGGGCGGATCTGCGCACAGGAGTACGCACGTGCACACGCGTCGCCGCCGCGTGCGGGAGTGCACACGGCGACCGGGCCCGTGGGCCGACCGTAACGATGGACAACCGGGAAACTAGAACAGGGGTTCGTCGTCTGCCGAGTACGCCGAGATTTCGCAGCACAGCGAAATGATCTCGAAGCTCGGGCTTTCCCAATCGCTCGATACCGCGGCCTCCGCCGCGGGCGTTTCCGTGGTCGTCGTGCTCTGCTCTGCCGTGTTCATGGCCCTTTCATGTAGCACGTCCACCCGGGCCGTCAAGGGGCAGCCGCTCGCGCCGGGTTGACGCTGCCCGCAGCGCGTGGCAGCGTGTTGCAGTGCTGGAAGGGGCGAGCGCACGGGCCCAGCCCGAAGCGCCGAAAGGACCGGACGTGGAAAAGACTGCCAAAAGGAAGACGGCGGACCAGGTCGGCAGGGGATGGGAAACCGGGGTGTGCAGGCCGGTCGCGCTGAAGGGATTCGGCGACCGGGGCAACGCACTGGTGAGGGCCGAGCCCCTGTCGGAGGCGGGGGGATGATCCGCGAACTTCGCATCAGCGGCTTCAAGCGCTTCGAAACAGTCGAATTCAGTTTCCCGGGGCACTTGGTGCTGGCGGGGCCCAACAACACCGGCAAAACGACTGTTCTTCAGGCGGTCGCGTCGTGGGACCTGGCGCTTCGGCGCTGGCGCGAACTCAAAGATTTCAACCGGAGACAGGGTTACACGCACGCCCCGATCGCTCGGCAGGCATTTGCTTCGGTCCCGTTGCGGAACTTCGATCTGCTTTGGCGAAATCGTCGGTACCGCGATCCGATCGAAATCGAGATTCGCCACCACGACGGCTGGTCGGTGACGATGGAGTTCAAGCCCGAAAGCACCGAGCACATCTCCGTTCGGCCGGGGGCGGATGCAGATCCCGACATTTTGCGAGAGATTGACCTTCGCACGGTGTTCATTCCCCCGATGACCGGGGTCGGGCTCGATGAACCGGTATTTCAGCCAGCGAAGATCGAACAGCTTCTCGGCATCGGTCGACCGGGTGAGGCTCTGCGTAACCTGCTCGCCGACGCGAGCTTTGACCGACCCGCGTGGGACGCTATCCAGGCATCCATCGACAGGCTCTTCGGCTACGAGTTGCTCCTTCCCGATTCGAACGGGGCGCATATTGTGGCGGAGTATAAAGCGGCGGACACGGATGCCTCCCTGGATATCGCGAGCGCCGGCAGCGGGTTCCAGCAGGTGCTGATGCTGCTGGCGTTCCTTCACACAAGGCCGACCTCGGTGCTGCTCCTGGACGAGCCGGATGCGCACCTGCACGTGATCCTTCAGGACGCCATCTATCACGAGTTGCGGACTGTCGCCGCCCGGCAACACTCGCAGCTCATCGTCGCGACTCATTCCGAGGTCGTGATCAACTCGGTCGAGCCCTCCGAGCTGTACGTTATGCTCAACGAAGGGCCGCGTCGGATAGAAGACACTGCCGAGCGCAACCAACTCGTTTCTGCGCTTCGCGTACTCACCAACACGGACATCATGAAAGCGCTGGACGTGCGCGGCGTCCTCTACGTAGAAGGCCATACGGACATCGACATCCTGCGTGCGTGGGCCGCAAGGCTGGGCCACCGCGCCGTGGACTTGCTGACGACCGGGATACTATGGAAGCCGACGGTCTTCCGGACACGTTGGGAGGAATTCGACGCCCCCGGCATCCGGTCACACGAACACTTTGAGGCCCTGCAGATCGTTTGCAAGGGCCTCCCCGGCCTGGAACTCATCGACGGCGACGCGCATCAGGGCACCCAGAGCACAGAGATCACAGGCGCCGGCCTCCAGCGGCTCCGCTGGAGGCGCTACGAGATTGAGAGCTATCTCCTTCACCCGGATGCCCTCGCACGCTTTGTCGAAGCCACGGTCGCCACTAACGCTGCTGCTTCGCATGTCGAGGACATGCTTGCCTATTGGCGCGATAACTTCTTTCCGGAAATAGTGCGAGAACCGCTTGGAGACCACGATATTCTGGAAGCTGCCAAGGCCCGCACACGACTGATCCCTCCGCTCCTCGATGCGGCGGGGCTTCACGGCCTGCCCTACACCCGCTATCACGAGATCGCCCAGGTGATGCTTCCGGAAGAAATCCATCCCGAGGTAGTCGAGAAGCTCGACGCGATCTGCCGCGCCTTCGGAGTCGAACCGTGAACGCACACATTGGCGGGCGGGGCGCTCCGGGCCGGGCTATGCATTGCCCATGAGCTTTCCCCTGCTGCTTTCGCCCGGGCGCATCGGCCCGCTGGAAATTCGCAATCGCATCATCATGGCGCCGATGGGCACCAACCAGGAAGGCCGGGACGGTCGGCTGGGCGAGGCCATCCTGGACTACTACGAGGCGCGCGCGCGCGGCGGCGTGGGCCTGGTGACTGCAGGCGTTGTTTCCGTGTCCTGGCCCGAAGGGGCCTGCAATCCCCGCCAGGCGGCGCTTTCCGACGACCGCTTCCTGCCGGACTTCGCCGAGTTTGCGCGGCGTTGCCGGCGCCACGGTGCACGCGCC
>CAZJXU010000336.1:0-1869 GCA_964550095.1 uncultured Spirochaetales bacterium
GACGTCTGGGTGGACCGCATTGCCGGCAAGTGGGGCGACCAGGTGCCGCACATCAAGCGGGTGGCCGGCAGGGACCTCTGGTTCATCGGCGACCAGGCCGTCGGCATGCCCGGCGCCTACTCCGCCGCCGGCCACAGCGACTACTTCCCGAACTTCCGCAGCACCTACGACGAGATACCGGCCTCCATGTACGACGCCAGGGCGCGCCTCGCCTGGATGGACGAAGAAAAGCTCTTCGCCAACGTACTGTACCCGAACGTGGGCGGCTTTGGCGCGGGCGGTTTTTTGCGCATCAAGGACCCCAGACTGACGCTGGAGTGCCTGCGCGCCTACAACGACTGGCTGTGGGAGTGGTGCAGCGCCGACCCGCAGCGCCTGGTGCCCGTGGCCGCCACGCCTTTCTGGGACGTGCAGGAGGCGGTGGCCGAAGCGCAGCGCGTGGCCGCGCTCGGCTACAAGGCCGTGCTGTTTTGCAACCAGCCCCAGGATCACGGTCAGCCGCTGCTGCGCGACCGCTACTGGGACCCTTTTTGGGCCGCTGCCCAGGAAGCCGGGCTCTCCATCAGCTTCCACGTGGGCGGAGGCGACCTGGCCGCCGAGTTCGAAGACCCGACCGGCATCGGGGTCTGCGCCAACTTCGCGCGGGTTTCGGCGCTGGCCTTCCTGGACAACGGCCGCTCGCTGGTCGATATCATCACCAGCGGCATCCCGCACCGCTTCCCGGAGTTGAAAATGGTCTCCGTGGAAAGCGGCGCTGGCTGGATTCCCTTCGTGCTGGAGGCGCTCGACTGGCAGTGGAGGAACAACGGCGTCGGCCTGGAGCATCCCGAGTACGATCTGCTGCCGAGCGAGTACTTCCGTCGACAGATCTACGCTTCCTTCTGGTTCGAAGAGCAGAGCGTTGCGAAGGCGCTGGAACTCTACCCGGACAACATTCTGTACGAGACGGACTTCCCGCATCCCACCTGCCAGGCCCCCGGCCCGGTCAGCGCCGGAACGCACCCGCGCATTTATGCCGAGCGCGTGCTGTCCAGCGTCCCCGAGGACACTGTTGCGAAGGTGATGCACGACAGCGCGGCCGCGCTCTACGGCCTTCCCTGATGCGGGGTTCGCGCGGCGCCGTTTCGTCGCAGGCGCGCGCTGCGCCCGCCGCGCCCGGGGGCAGGGGGCAGGGCGCATGCATGGAGACGGACGGTGCGCGCCCGGGCCTTCCGGCAGGTAAGATACGGGCGCGGCGGATCGGCGCGCGGTGTCCGGTCGCGCCCGCCCGGGTCGCTCCGGCAGATGCGGGCGCCAGCAGATGCGGGCGCTGGCGGGCGCGGCGCCACATCAAAAAGAACAGCAGCAACAGCAAGAGCAGCAGCAACAGCAACATCAGCAGGAGGAAACGCGGCATGGAACTGAAAGCAGGCTTTCGCATCAAGAGCGCGGTGTGTGAAACGCAGTTGATGGTGATCGCAGCGCCGGAGGGAGATATCGACATCACCTGCGGCGGGGCGCCCGTGGTGGAGCTGGCGGCGGATGCGCCGCCGGGCGGCGCGCTTTCGCCCGATCACAAAAGCGGCACACAGATCGGCAAGCGCTACGTGAACGAAGACGGCAGCCTGGAGCTTTTGTGCACCAAGCCCGGCGAAGGTTCCCTGGCGCTGGCCGGCGCTGCGCTCAAGGTGAAAGAAGCGAAAGCGCTGCCTTCGTCGGACTGAAGCGCGCACCGCTTCTTCGCTCCGGGGCGGCGGGCGCCGGCACGAGGCCGAACATGAACCTGATGATGCTGCTGGAAATGGCCGCAGACGCCATGGGCGAACGCGAAGCCCTGAAGTGCGAAGCGGACTCCTGGTCGCAGGCGCAGCTCTTCGCCGGCGCCGGGCG
>CAZJXU010000337.1:0-3475 GCA_964550095.1 uncultured Spirochaetales bacterium
AGCCAAGACGCTGAACTATCCTAAGTGGTCTGTGGATCATCTGAAATCCGTGCAGGTTCCGAAGCCTCAAACACCGGGCTGCCGGGCGCTGGCCGCAGCATGGGAAAAGGCCAAGGAATCTCCCCTGCTGCCCCTCCGGGACGCCGAAGCCTGCGAAGCCCGAAAGGTGATCGACGCCGCCGCGGCAAAGGCGCTGGGCGTTGCGCCCGAGGTGGTGGCGGACTGGCGCCGCAGGCTGGCTGCTGAGCCGACCATCACGAACCGACGCGCCGATACGCCTTCAGACCCATCCTGACAGGCGCCCGGTTTTTCCAAGCCGAAAATGCGTCCGAAGTCGCCTGACGCCCGCGGCAGGCGCCCCCCGTTCGTCAGCCCCATCCAGCCGCCTCTTCCGACGGACACGCGCCGAATTGGGCGGAGCGCACTGGCGTTTTTTGCGCCCCCGTGCTTGAATGTCGGCGCCGGGCAGAGGGCGGCCGGTTGCAGATGTCGGCACGGCGGGCCGCCCCAACTTAGGACGACACAGGCCCGACCGGGAGCAGGCCCGGGCCAGGGCCGGACACACGAAGCAAAACACACCAGGGAGAACACCGCGCATGGCGCTCGAAATTTTACGCGACCCGAGGCTGCAGGACGTGGAGTGGAGCGACCTGTGCGCCCTGCGCTGGTACGAAGTGGCTTACGAGGTCGCCATCTACCTGCCCTGGCTGATCGTTTCCTGGCTCTTCGCCCACCTGGCCTTCGCCTGGCATCCCGCCTGGCTGCTCGCCGCGCTGGTGAGTTCTTTCATGTTTTTCCTGTGCGGTTTGCGCCAGGTGCACAACGCCTTTCACTATGCGGTGGGCGTACCAAAGGCTGCGCACGAAGTGCTGATGTTCATCCTCTCCCCGCTGATGATGAGCGCCATGCACGCGGTGCAGTGGAACCACCTGCGCCACCACCGCCACTGCATGAACGACGAAGATGTGGAGGCGATGAGCGCGCGCATGCCGGGCTGGAAGGCGCTGCTCACCGGTCCGCAATTTCCGGTGCGCCTGCACCACGCGGCGCTGACCATGGCCTCGTCGCGCATTCGCCGCTTCATCATGGCGGAGCTGGCCGCCATGCTCTGCATTGCGCTGCTCGCCTTCTTCGTGCTCGATGTTAACTGGCTGCGTTACCACGTCTGCGCCATGGTGGTGGGCCAGTGCTTTTCGGCTTTCTTCGCGGTGTGGACCGTGCACCACGACTGCGACCGTTCGCACTACATCGCCCGCACGCTGCGCAACGACCTGAAGAGTTTTGTCAGCTACAACATGTTCTACCACGTGGAGCATCACCTCTTTCCGGCCGTGCCCACCTGTCACCTGCCCGAGCTCGCCAGGCGCCTGGACCGGGTAGCTCCCGAGCTG
This sequence comes from uncultured Spirochaetales bacterium, assembly GCA_964550095.1. Classification (GTDB taxonomy): domain Bacteria; phylum Myxococcota_A; class UBA9160; order UBA9160; family UBA6930; genus JAHRAN01. The sequence goes on from CAZJXU010000337.1 coordinate 1,392, forward strand.
CGCAGCAAAATCGTCTGGTAGCCGCGAAGCATGTGGCGCCGGGTCGCCTTCGCTTTCGCGCTCGTGCTGCTGCCCGGCCTCGTCTGGCTGGGCGTCCGGCTGGACGCGGCGCCCAAGCTCGACCAGGCGCAGCTCTGGCTCGGCTTCGCAATCGCTTCGCTGGGCGGCGCCGCGCTCGGCTTCGCCCTGCTCGCGCCGCAGGCCCGGGGCCGGGCAGGGCGCCTGCTGTTGTTCGCCTGCGCCGCGCTGCTGGTATGGCGCCTCGCCTACTTCCCGATCATGGTGTTTTCCGGGCACGTGGCCTCCTTCGGCGAGTGGCTGCCCGCCCTGCTGGGCCTTCCGATTGCCGTGTACCCCGTGTTCCTCGCTTCGGTCGCCTTGCTGCATGCCTCCGCAGTCGCATTCGGGCTGCTCGCTCTGGCGCAATCCGGTTGGCGGCTGCGCGCTGCGGCGGCCCTGGCCTTCTTCCTGGCCGCCTGTGTTTCGATCAGTGGCCCGCGCGACCTGCACCCGCTGCCCGACCGGCACTTCGCCGAGGCCGGGCCCGCGCCGCCCCCGCGGGCTGCAGCCTGCAACCCCTACGCGCCGGCGCTGTGGGCCCCGGGGTACCTGCCCCACCAGCGGGTGGTGCTGTTGGCCGCCGCGCTGACCTACGAGACGATTCCGCCTTCGCCCTGGGCGACTACCGTGAAGGCCGTGCTCGAGGGCCTGTTTGAAGAAAAGCCCTTCGGCGATGCGAGCGACCGCGTGCTCGAGCACTACCTCGCCTACCGCAGCGCGCATCCGCGGCTTGCCTGCGAGGGACGCGAACCCTGCGCGGCCGCGCCGCCCGCGCCGTCCACGCCGCCCGTGTGCGGGCCGCCGGCTGCCGCCACGCCGGCGCTTTCGACGCCTCAAGCCGCTGATTCGGAATCGCCCGCTACACCGGCGTCGCCCGTGCTTGCGCCGTCCCCCGTCGTCTCCGCCGATTGGGAATCGCCCACCACATCCGCGCCTTCGGTGCCGCCCTCCGCCGCGGATTCAAAATCGCCCGCCGCATCCGCGTTCGCGCCGCCCGTTGCCCCGGCATCCGCACCTGCTGCTGCAACCGCAACCGTGTCTGCGCCGCTGGCTTCCGCCGCGCCGGCGCTTTCAGCGCCTCAAGTCGGCGATTCGGACTCATCCGTTGTATCCGCACCTTCGGCGAAACCGGACGCGCCGTGACCCGGGTGGTCGTGCTGGGCGCCACGGGCAGGATGGGCGGTCGGCTCACGGCACTGCTGCGTCGTTACGCGCCCGAGCTCGAACTCGCGCTCGCAAATCGCAGCGGCCGCGGTGACACGCCGGGCATTGCCCAGGTGGATGTGAAACGCGGCGTTGGTTTGCCGGGCCTGCTCGCGGGCGCACGCCTGGCGGTCAACTGCGTGGGGCCCTACGACTGGTCGCCGCGTCCGCTGCTGGAGGCCTGCGTTGCGGCGCGCTGCCACTACGCCGACCTCGGCGAAGATGCGCGCTTCATCGACGCGGTGCGCCGCGCCGCCCGGGAAACGGGGGCCGAGGCGGCGGGCGTGCTGGTGGTTCCCGGCTGTTCGACCACGCCGGGCCTGTTGCAATTATTGGCGTCGCAGCCTGCCTTTGCGGCGCCGCAGGTCGCCCTCCTGGACGCGGTTTTGGAAATGGCGTCGAACAGTCCGCCCAGCCGCGCGCTGCTGACCGGCCTGCTGGCGCCGCTCGGCAGGCCGGGCCCCGGCGGCCTTCGCTGGTTCGGCGCACTCGAGTCCTTTGCCTGCGGCGCCCACCCGGGCCGGCGCCTGCTGGGCGGCCTTTACCCCGCGGCCTTTGCGCCGGAGGGCGTGCGCGCTGACGGCCGCGCCCTGCCGCTGCGTTTCTGGGCGGGCTTCGCCCGCCCCTCCCTGACCCGCGCGCTGCGCCTTGTTGCGCCTTTGCTGGGCCGCTTGCCGCGCGGCGCGCTGCATCGGCTCGCCGCGGCCCTGGTGTTGCCCGCCGGCCTGGTGGCGAAGTTCAGCCCCGGCGCGCACGGCGTGCTGGCGCTGATCGGGTGGAGCGCGGCGGGAGAGGAGATCGCCCGCGTGGAAATTCACGCG
>CAZJXU010000338.1:0-2122 GCA_964550095.1 uncultured Spirochaetales bacterium
GTCGGCCAACGCTGATCGGGAAATGGCCGATGCGCACCTGGAGCACGCGGATGTTCTGCGCAAGGCGGTCGATTCGAGGAGCGTTTATGCCGATGCGAGACGCGAAGGCGCCGCCGCGAGGCGCGAGCGTGCTGATGCGGAACATGAGCGTGCCGGTGCGCTGCGCGAGCTTTCCGATTCGCTGAGCGCGAATGCCGATCTTCCACGTGTGCTTGTCAATGCACTGCGCATCCGCGCTGAAGACATGCGCAAAGATGCCATCGGGGCGCGCAAGACTGCCGAAGAATTGCGCAAGCAAGCCAACCAAAATCACAAGGCCGCGGATGAGAATCGCGAACATGCCGATCATGCACGTGGTCTTGCCGATAGTGCGAACAAGGACCTTCTGAATTCGCGCGAAGATTTCAACCCGGTACGTGCACGTGCTCTTGAGATTCGCAAAGCTGCCGAGGCAGCGAACGAGGATTCCGACGTCTTGAGCGATTGCGCCAAGCTGCTGCGCGAGTGTGCAGGTACCCACCGTAGGAATGCCGAAATAAATCGCGATCTCGCCAATGAGACGCGCATGGATATCGCCAAAGAACACAGAAACACCAAAGAGGCACGCAAGCACGCCGATGAGATGCACGAAATTGTTGAGGAGGAACGCGAGACTGCCGATCTGGCGCGCGAGGATGCCGACCTAATCCGAAAAACGACGATTCTGTAACCATCTGAAACACCGAAGTTAACGCAACGTGTGTTTCAATGCTTCGCCGTTTCCGCAGCGTTTCCATAAAGGCGCCGGGGCATCGGCGGCAAAACATCGCAGCACTGAAGCCCTTCGGAACCACAGGCCGGGTTTGCGCAATGCCCCGGTGTTTCACGGCGCGCTCGTCGCAGCGCTCGCCCGTCGTCGCGAGCCGCTTCTGGAACGAGGCAGCACTTGACTCACACGCATCAAAGGCGCAGTGTATGCAGCGGAGGGAGCGATGACGAGCTTTGAAGAGATTCAGCAGCAGGAGGCCCGGCTCTTTTTCCCGGTGGTGACGCGCCTGCCGGTGGTTCTGGTGCGCGGCGAGGGCGTGCGGGTGTTCGACGTGGATGGGCGCGAGTACCTGGACCTGACTGCGGGCTGGGGGGTCACTGCAATCGGCCACTGTCATCCCCGGCTGGTGGAGGCGCTGCGGGAGCAGACGGGCCGGCTGATGCAAACCACCAACATCGTTTACACGCTGCCGCAACTGGAGCTGTGCGAGCGGCTGGCGGCGCTGACTCCGCCGGATCTCACCCGCTCTTTCTTTCTGAGTTCCGGGACGGAGGCGGTGGAGACGGCTCTGAAGGCGGCGCACCGCGCAACCGGCAGGCACAAGTTTGTTTCCACCACCAGTTCATTTCACGGCCGCACGCTGGGCGCTTTGCAGGTGATCGGCCAGGCCCGGCACCGGGATCACTACCAGGCTCTCCTGCCCGAGCAGGTCGTGATCCCTTACGACGATGCGGCGGCGGCCGAGGCGGCCATCGATGCGGACACCGCGGCGCTGATTGTCGAGCCGATCCAGGGAGAGGGCGGGGTGAACACGCCCAGCCCCGGTTACCTGGCGCGGCTGCGCGCGCTGACCCGGGAGAAGGGCGCGCTTTTGATCTTCGACGAAATTCAGACGGGGGTCGGGCGCACCGGGGACATGTTCGCGCTGGAGCACGAGGGAGTGACGCCGGATTTGCTCACGCTGGGCAAGGGTCTCGGCGGCGGCTTTCCGGTTTCCGCGGTGCTGTGCACGGAGGCTGTCGCCGAAACGATGGCGGTGGGCGACCACGGCGGCACCTACGCGGGCAATCCGCTGGGCGCGGCGGCGGCCTGCGCGACGCTGGACGTGATCGGCGAGGACAAGCTGGTGGCGCACGCGGCGCAGCTCGGCGCCCGGCTGCGCGAGCGGCTGGACGCTTTTGCCGAGGCGCACCCGGAGCTTGCGTCCGGCGCGCGCGGGCGCGGTTTGCTGCAGGGGCTGGCGCTGCGCGATGTGGAGCGCGCCCTGGCGCTGCCGACACGCGCGCTGCAAGAGGCCGGCATCCTGGTTAACGTGACGGGCAGCGGCACGCTGCGCCTGTTTCCTGCTTTGAACATCGAGGAAGGGGAGCTGCT
>CAZJXU010000339.1:0-1638 GCA_964550095.1 uncultured Spirochaetales bacterium
CCCCTCAACATCGACCTCACGCTGAGCGACACCGCCATCCTGGAGACGGCGGCGCCCCAGGGCGGGCAGGTGATCACGGTGACCGCAACGCTGCGGCCCGGCGCCACGCGCGACAACCAGGACCAGGGCGCCGCGCCCGGCGTGGGCCCGGGGGAGGACACGCCCACCACCGACACCATCAGCCTGGAACAGGACGTGACAGTTCAGCTTTTCCTGCTGCAGGACGAGGCCGCGGCGGTGCTGGCCCCCTACGGCGGCATCAAGCTGGCGGTGCAGGCCGGCTCTCCGCTCAGTACGACGCGCTGCGCGAGCCTGCCCACCGGGAACGAATGCAACGACTTCGAAGTGACGGGCGCGGGCGGTACCGCCACCCTCGACATGCCCGCCATCGTGATTCGCGCAGGCCATACTTCGGCGACGGCTTCGTTCAACCTGAACCTGCTGAATGACGAAGTGGTGGAGATGGACGAGGCGATCGTGGTGGACGGCACGGCGAGCGGCACGGCGGGCAGCTTCGACGTGCACCACGACCAGATCACCATCGAGAGCGATGACGAAGCCTTCCTGACGGTGAGCGCGTCGCCGAACCCCACCGAAGAAGGGGAGACGCTGGACTTCACGGTCACGCTTTCGCACCAGGTGGACGGCATGGTGGAAGTGGATGCGCTGTCGCGCTGCGGGAGCTGGGTGAACTACGTGGCCACGGACGCGGAGTGCAAGACGGGCTTCGACGCAGAGCCGCGCCCGGCATTCAGGGAGCGCGGCACAGGCGCAGACGCCCTGGAAGAGCCGGACTTCACGGACGTGGCCGCGAACGCCGCCATGGTGTTCAGCGCGAATGCCGCGCCTGCCGACCGCGCCCAGGCCTTTTCCGTGCGGCTGGTGGACGACGACTATTCCGAGCCGGAGGAGACATTCCACCTGGCGCTGGAAAACCCCATGCTGCTGCCGCCCCCCTACCTTTCCGCCATGGTGGCGACGGCGTGGGACTCGGGCGATGCGGCGCGGGACATCAGCATCGGCAGGACCAGCGACGGCGGCCTTCCGGGCGGCGCGCTTTGCAGCGGCTGCTCGGCGGACGCGGTGATAGCAGCCAGCGACCCGATCGTGATTCAGCCTGTGGCGCCGGGGCAGGGCGATTACGGCGGACGCGACACGGCCTGGGTGCTGGAGGGCGACACTGCAGACTTCGGCGTGCGGCTGGTGAACGGAGACGGGGGCGGCCGCGTGCTGCCCACCCGCGACCTCACGGTCAGCGGAACCATTCAGCGCAGCGTGCCCCCCACCTTCTACGGCGCGGAAGGCTGCACGGTTGACGCCTCCGGTGCGGTGGGCGGGCGCGCAGTGGGCGTTGCGGACTACACGCGCTTCAATGCCGGCGCGGACACCGCGGCGAACGCGTTGTACACGGCAGGCCAGGCGGGCCTCCCCGCGGAGGAAGCCGGCGCGGTGACCTGGACCTTCCGCGGGCACAGCGCGGCCACGCCCGCGGGAGCGCCGGCCACGGGCGAGCTGGTCAAGACGCGCACCATGCAGACCTGCGAGAACATGCTGGACGACGACGACCACAACGAGGTCAACGACGCGGACGACGACAGCGACCACCAGGCCGATGCGGGCTTCTACACGAACAGCCGG
>CAZJXU010000340.1:0-4660 GCA_964550095.1 uncultured Spirochaetales bacterium
AGGCCAACCTCATCCCGCAGACCGGAGACGCGCAGCCCACCGCCCGCGCCGAAAACCGATAACCCACCACCCGGAGCACCACGCAATGACCCACGCCAAGGCCCGACGCCAGCACCGCGCCCAGCAGCGCGCCCGCGCAGCAGCCCGGGCGACCGCGCAGCACATACGCACAGCGACCGCACTCACCGATAGCGCGCAGGCGCTCGGAGAGATCGGAGACGTAGCCAGCGCCCGCGCGCAGCTCCGCCACGCCAAGGATCAGATTGCGCAGCTGCAAGACTCCGCCCGCGCCCAGCGCGCAGCCGCACCGATCGCCGAGCGTATCCGCACGATCGAGCAGGCCATAGACGAGAGCGAGCAGCCGGCCGATTGCCACTGCATAGGCTGCGACCCTGCCTCGTGGTGCGACAGCTGCGGCTGCGACGCCTGCACCCGATAACCCGCGCAGGCCCTCGCGGCCGCGCACAACCGGAGAACCAACCATGCACCGCACGGAACTGCACCTAGCAAGCGCGCACGCCACGCTCAGGCGTGCCGCCGAAGACCTCCGTAGCGCGCACGCCATAGCCGACACCGACAGCAGGCCGGCAATGCAGCGCGCAGCCCAACACCTTGATAACGCGCGCAAAGAAATCAGCGACGCGCAGCGCCGAAGGGAGCCGAGCCAATGACCCGAGAAGCAGCCGAAGCCTTGAGCCGCGCCCGCCAAGCCCTTGACGCCTTAGCGCAGGAACTCGTAAGCGCGGCGAGCGACGCCGAAGACGCCGAAGACCTGCACACCGCAGCGACATACGAAGACGCGCAGGGAGACGTAGGCCGAGCCTATGCCGCCCTAGACGAGATCGAGAGGGCATTGAGCCCCACCACCACGGACAACTAACCCCAGCAGGGCCAACCGCCCTGCACAACCGCGCAACCGCGCAAAGGAAGGAAGCCATGCTTCAGGAACGATTCCGCACACCGAACAACGCAAGGGCAGCCGACGCAGACATCGCTGCAAACGACGCAGCCGCCGAAGCATGCAATGCAGCGAAAAAGGCGACCGAAGCCGCGGAAGCAGTGGCCGAAGCAGTCGCGCAGATCATGATCGAAGTAACGGCAGCAAAACTCGCTGCCGAAGCCGCCGAAGAAAAGGCATTGACAGCGGCAAAGCTCGCCAAGATAGCACTCCGGGAGATACTCGTCGAAGAATGCACCGAAAGGCGCATCCTCGAAGAAAGCATCATATCGGAATAGACAACTAACCCCAGCCGCCGGCCGCGCCGGCACCGGAGAACCACACAATGCAGACCGAACGCATCGCCGAACTGATCGCCCGAGCCGCGGACGTCCCGCAGGCCGTAGCGGAAGCCGTGACCCAGACCTACAAGCCGCAGGAACTTGCAGACTTGACGCCCGAGCAGATACTCAGGCAGCAGCACGCGGGAATGACGCGCAAGCGAGCCGAGCGGATAATCGCGGCGGCCGCACTCAGCCGAAGGCTAGCGCACGAGCCGCTGAAACGCGGCATGCACCTCCGGAGCCCGAGCGACGTTTATTCCCACCTGCACGCCTACACGCAGGCGCCGAACGAGCACTTCGTGATGTTGACGCTTGACACGCGGGGGCGCTTGCAAGAAACGATCGAAGTTAGCCAAGGTTGCCTGACCTCGTCGATGGTGCACCCGCGGAGCGTATTTAGGCCCGCATTGATGGACAACGCGGCGGCTATCGTGGTGGTGCACAATCACCCGAGCGGCGACCCGACGCCGAGCTCCGAAGACTGGCGGATCACGCGCCGGCTTGAAAAGGCCGGAAGCCTACTTGGCGTGCCGCTCCTTGATCACATCGTGATCGCAGACGGCGGCTGGTCCAGTATGCGAGAAGCTGGCGTATTCGACGTGGACAACTTCGAATGGTGAAGCACACGACGACATACGCGCACAGCTACTATTTGCCGAACGCGCACGGCGCGGATAGTTGCCTAAACAGCGACGACACCGACCCGCCGAGCCTTGAACGAAGCGAGAAGCTGCGAACGCCCGACCTTGCCGAAGCACGGCGTCGGGCGAAAGCGACAGCCGAGCGGATAGGGCGGCGGGTTTACCTGAACGCGCGGACGTGGCGCGGGCGAAATTATCCTTGCCCGACGCAGACGATAGAGATCATCCACCCGAACGGGCGGACCGAAGAATGGCCGCCCGCGTGAAGCCGCGGAGCCGTTACCGCCGCCGAAGGCCGGCGCGGAAGCGACCGCGAAGAAAGGAGAGAAAGATGCCGAACGACACCTTGCCGATTGACGAGATCGCAGCGGCGGTAGATGACGCGGAGCGTGATCTTGACGCGCTCTGCCAGCTGCGGCGGCTTGCCCAGCGCTGCGAGATATACGCAGACGAAGACAGGGAGGAGCTGCACACCGAACTAAAGGTGAAGCAGCCCGCGCCGGAAGACGTGAGCAAGACGACGACCGAGCTATGGGAACGCCTGATCGACGTGATGGCGCCCGAAGGGGACGACTGATGAAGTGGCACCTCAGGGAACCGGACTGCACGGAGCGAAAGCACGCCTACGGGGGGAAGGCGGGGGTTTATGGCGACCACCCGCTAAAGCAGGGCCTCGACCCGAAGAAGGCGGACTGGGTGAAGCGATGCCCGCACTGCGGAACTTACCAGGTGAGATACTGGGGGGAACGCACAGAAGCGTGGCGGGTGATGTGGGGGAAGGAGGAGAGCCGATGATTGACCTGGACTTGGCCGAACAGGCGATGCGGGCGGCAATCGCGGCAACGGAGAAAGCGGCGGTGGAAGCCGAACAGGGGAAGATAAGCAGCCAGGAGCTTGGCAGCCGCCTAATGAACGCCACGGCAATTCTGTGGGCCACGGGGAACTGGCCGACGCCGGAAAACGACGCAAGGGCGCTGAAAGCGTGGAAGATGGCCTTAAAGAGGGCGCAGGCGATAGCGGGCCGGCACGAGAAAAAGCCGGATTTTTTCGCTTGACAGGCGCCTGCTGGCGTGGTAGGGTGTAGTCAAATGAGGCACCACGCAGCCTATCGAGAGCCGAAAGGCAGGCAGTGCCCGAGTGGGATCGGAGTCGGCGGCGGGGTGGGTTTTACTGGTTTTCCGCACCCCGTCGCCGCAGCCGCCGAAGGCAGAGAGATGACGATCAGCCACGACACGGCCCAGTTGCACGCCTGCACGCGCAACATCGCGGACGCGCTGCGTCCTGGCGACTACGAAAGTTGGAAAAACTGGTCAGAGGGTCAGGGCATCATACCTGAGATTGCCGAGGCGGTAATAGCCTTGGCGAAACAAAGGAGGGTTGCTGCGATGGAGTGGATTTGCGAGTTGCGGAACGCGGCGGGCGAAGCGGTGGATGTGATTGAGGGCCACGCAACGCAGGTATCGGTGATGGCCGCCGGGCAGGCGGCAATGAGCCGGGACAAGGAGATTGCGAAGCTGGTGATCTTCTGCAAGGAAACGAAAAAGAGCCGGAAGGTCGCGGAATATGAGCGCCGGCCGGACGAGATGGATGCCGAGGAAGTGAAGGATCACGCGGCGGCGATCTTGGGGATCAAGTAACAGCCAATCACGGCACAAGAGGAGGCCACATGGGCACTTACAACTACGACGACACAGGGAGCAAGGAGGGTTTCGACCAGTCCGCAGGGGGCAGTCGGAACCACATCATCAACGACGACGTGCACAAGCTCTGGACGCCGGGCGAGGGTCGCCATGCGTTTCGGGTTTTGCCGGCGAACGAAGGCAAGAGCGAGCGCTGGGGCATCACAGTGCGGGTTCATTACAACCTTCACGGGTCAGAGGGCATTTCCCGGAATGCCTACCTTTGCCCTCGGCAGAATGGAGGGGAAGATCGCCAGTGTCCTGCTTGCGACGAGTTCTTCCGGACGGATAAGCAGGACAAGCACCGGAGGGACATATTCGGCAGCAGCAGATTCATTCTGGTGCGTGGTGTTTTGCGGACGGACGCATCGGACAACGTTCGGAATCACGAGATTCGGGACGGGGAGCCGGTGCTGTGGCGGATGCCATTTGCGACGGTGGGCACGCCGGCAGCGGAGCTCAACAAGGATTTCCCTGAGCGTCTGGATCATCCGGAGAAGGGTCACGACATCACTTTCACGCGGAAGGGCAAGACGAAGTACGACACGGAGTACACCGGGCTGCGTTTGGCCGAGTCTTCGCCGATACACGCCGATCCTTCGATGATGGAGGCCATTTGGGCGGACGTAGTGGGTCATCCTTTGGAGAGCCTGCTGCGTCCGATCAACCGGGAGGGTTTGGCGGCTGCTGTCGCTGCGCAGTTGGGCGCGGGGAAGCAGAACGAGCAGCTGGAGGCGGACGAAGCGTCGGGAAAGTTTGACGCGGAGCAGCCCGAGGGCGAGCCGCCCTTCTAGGGCAAAAGGATGTGCGGCGGCGGTCGAAAGGCGCCATGGCCAGCCTGGGCCGCCGCCGCCTTCATCCCCCGCCACAAAAAAGGAGAAGTGATGGAACGATGGAAAAGCGTAGCGAAGGCGTTTGCCGTCAAGCTGTTCAGCATCAGGAACGGCAAGGGCGTCCGCGTCTGCAACTACGGCGACATGGCCGACATCATGGAGCATCGCTGCGGAATCCCGCGTCGCGAAGCGATGAAGATGCTCAGGGAGATCAAGCCGTGAACGC
>CAZJXU010000341.1:0-6504 GCA_964550095.1 uncultured Spirochaetales bacterium
CGGGGGTTCGAGCCCGTCGTCGTCGGCTTCCGAAAATGCGGGCATGGCCGAGGACGCGAGCACGGTGAGCGCGTCCGAGAACGCGGAAGCAGCGGCGGCGGTCGGGAATGCGGAAGCGGACGCGCCCGCAAGCTGCGCGGCGCCAAATCCGCATCCGCACCCGGCGCCGCCCGCAAGCTGCGCGGCGCTGCGCATTCAGACTGCAGGCTTTGCAGAGTTGCCGGACGCCCTGGCGCTGCGCCTTGCGCGCCGCGCCCTGCGCCGGGTGGGGCTGGGCCGGGAGGTCTCGCGCGCGCACCTGCTTCGCATGGTGAACTTCTTGCGGGAGTCGCGCCCGGGGGCCCGGATCGAACTGCCGGTACACGCATTTCTGGAAAGGCGTGGGCCCGATGCCTGCCGCCTGCAGCGGCGCGCCGCGGCGGAGCAGGGCAAGGGCGCAGGCCCGGGAAGGTGCTAGAATCCTTTCACTTCACCAAAGAGGCCCTGGGCCGCCCGGCGCCGGCTGCACTGCGGCCTGCCCGCGCTGCCCGCGGCCGCAAGGAAGCGCCCGGCGCATCGCGCCGCGCCTGCGGGGCCCGCTTCGGGGCCTCTCGATGACGCGCACGGCGCTTTGCCGCACAACCCGCAAGCGGGAGCCTGCATGAACAACATGAACAACAACAAGTTCTACAAAAGCATGGGCCTGTGGATCATCACGCTGGCGGTGATGATCGTGATGGTCAGCTCGCTGCAAAGCGACACGGAACCGGCCAGGGAAGTGCCCTACACCGAGCTGATGCACTGGATCAAGAACGATCGCATCGCAGAGATCCGCATCCAGGGCAACACGGCCAGCGGCAAGAACGTGGATGGCGAGCCCTTCACCGTGTACATCCCGGAGCTGCTGGACACCGAGTTCGCCGGCGAGATCACCGAGATGAGCCGGCGCCGCCCCGGCATCCCCGTGGAAACCCGGGAGCCTGCCGGTACCTCGATGTGGCTGACGCTGCTGATCGGCTGGGCGCCCTTCCTGGTGATCATCGGGGTCTGGTTCTTCATCATGCGGCAACTGCAAAGCGGCGGCAAGGCGATGAGCTTCGGCAAGAGCCGCGCGCGCATGCTCACCGAGAACCAGCAGCGCGTGACCTTTGCAGACGTCGCCGGGGTGGAGGAGTCCAAGGAGGAACTGGAGGAGATCATCGCCTTCCTGCGCGACCCGCAAAAGTTCACGAATCTCGGGGGCCGCATCCCCAAGGGCGTGCTGATGGTGGGCCCCCCCGGAACAGGCAAGACGCTGCTGGCCCGGGCTGTCGCCGGCGAGGCGGAGGTGCCCTTCTTTTCCATCTCCGGCTCCGACTTCGTGGAGATGTTCGTGGGCGTCGGGGCTTCCCGGGTGCGCGACCTGTTCATGCAGGGCAAGAAGAGCGCCCCCTGCATCATCTTCATCGACGAGATCGACGCCGTCGGCCGGCACCGGGGCGCCGGCCTGGGCGGCGGGCACGACGAGCGCGAGCAGACCCTGAACCAGCTTCTGGTCGAGATGGACGGCTTCGAATCCAACGAAGGCGTGATCCTGATCGCCGCCACCAACCGCCCCGACGTGCTGGACCCGGCGCTGCTGCGCCCGGGGCGTTTCGACCGGCGCGTGGTGGTGCCGCGCCCCGACCTGAACGGCCGCACCAAGATTCTGGAGGTTCACTCGCGCCCAGTGCCGCTGGCGGACGACGTGGACGTGGAAACCCTGGCACGCGGCACGCCCGGTTTCGTGGGCGCCGACCTGCAGAACCTGGTGAACGAGGCGGCGCTGCTGGCGGCGCGCAAGGAAGCCAAGTGCGTGAGCATGAACGACTTCGAACAGGCCAAGGACAAGGTGCTGATGGGCGCCGAGCGGCGCAGCATGATCATGAGCGACAAGGAAAAGAAGGTGACCGCCTACCACGAGGGCGGCCACGCTCTGGTCGCCATGCTCACCGAGGACTCCGACCCGGTGCACAAGGTCACCATCATTCCGCGCGGCATGGCGCTGGGCGTTACGCAGGTGCTGCCCGAAGAAGACCGCCACAGCCACACCCGCTCGCAGCTGCTGGCATCCATCAAGTGCGCCATGGGCGGGCGCGCCGCCGAAGAACTGGTATTTAAACATTTTTCCACCGGGGCATCCAACGACCTGCAGCGGGCCACTGCCCTGGCCCGGGACATGGTCTGCCACTACGGCATGAGCGAAAAGATCGGCCCCGTTTCCTTTGAGGACGAGTCCGGCGACGTGTTCCTGGGCCGCGACATGGTAGCCCGCCAGAACTACAGCGAGCACACCGCCCGGGAGATCGACGGCGAAATACGCAACATGCTGGGCGCCATCTACCAGGAGGCGCTGGAGCTTCTGGACACGAACCGGCAGACCCTGGACCGCATCGCCGCAGCCCTGCTCGAGCGGGAAACGCTGGAGGCCGAGGAAGTGAAGATGCTGCTGGACGGCATCGAGCTGCCTGCCCCTGCGCCGCCCGCCACGGAACCTGCGCCCGCGCCCGAGGCCGCCCCGCTGGAGGATGCGCCGCCGCAAACATCGCCGGAGGCCCTGCCGGGCGGCAAGCCCTGGGAGCCGGAGCCGGACCTCGCCTGACACCCCGCCCGGAGATGCGGTCATGAAAGCAAGCCCGCTTTTTCCGGCAGGGCGCGTGGCCATTGTCGGGGTGCTGAACGCGACGCCGGATTCCTTTTCCGACGGCGGCCTGCTGCTGCAGGTTGACGGGCGCCCGGATCTCGCGGCGGCCTTGGCGCACGCGCGCGCCATGGAGGACGCCGGCGCAACAGCGCTGGATGTCGGCGGCGAATCCACCCGGCCGGGCGCGGCGCCGGTTTCGGAGGCGGAGGAAATCGCGCGCACCCTGCCGGTGGTCCGTGCGCTGGTTCGCGAATGCTCCGTGCCGGTATCCATCGACACGCGCCGGGCGGCCACGGCGGAGGCCGCGTGCCGCGCGGGTGCCTGCATCGTCAACGACGTCTCCGGCGGGCGCTTTGAACCTGCATTGCTTTCGGTGGCCGCCCGGCACGGCGCGGCCGTGGTGCTGGGCCACCTGCGCAGCACGCCCGATGTGATGCAGCACGAAGTCGCCTTCGACGACGTGCTGGAGGAAGTCGGCGCGGAGCTTTCGGCGGCGGTGCGCCTGGCCGAGGCGGCCGGCATCCCCCGCGCGCGCATCGCGGTGGACCCCGGCATCGGCTTTGGCAAGCGCCTGCGCCACAACCTCGAGCTGCTGGCCGGGCTGACCAGGCTGCGCCGGCGCACCGGCACGGCCTGCTGGGTGGGGGTTTCGCGCAAGTCCTTCCTGGGCGAACTCACCGGCGCGCCGCTCATCGAGCGCGACCCGCTAAGCCACGCTGCCGGGGCCGTGGCGGTCTTCGCCGGGGCCGACGCGCTGCGCGTTCACGATGTGGCGGGGGCGGCGGGGGCCGTGCGCGTGGCCGAGGCGCTCCGGGAGGCCCGCGCCGAAGACGACCCGGTGCGGAATCTGTATGCTGTCCGGGCGGGGCGCCCGGATGCGCCTGCCCCCCCGGCGCCCGCTTCTCAGGAGCAGAGCGGCGTGCGCGGCGCAGTTGCAGCACACACCCGGCAAGCGCAACGCCCGGCGCGCTGAAGGGGGACGGCTCGTGATCGAATACCTGGTCGAAGGACTGGTCGCCCGCTACCAGGCGCTGACTGCATTCTTCGCCGAAAGTTACCACTGGCTCTGGGACACCCTGGAAATCCTGGTGGTGGCCCTGCTCTGTTACGGGCTCTCGCTGCTGGTGCGCGGCACCCGGGCCACGCCGGTGCTGGTGGGCATCGTCGCGCTGATCGCATTCCGCATCTTCGCCGACTTCGTGCAGTTCCTGACCCTGCTCTGGATCCTCGACACCTTCTTTGTCTGGTTCCCGATCATCCTGGTGATTCTCTTCGCCGACGACCTGCGCCGCCTGCTCGGCCAGCTCGGGCGCCGCTTCATCTCCGGCCTGACGCCGCAGGAGAAGTCCCAGCTCTTCGACGAAATCGTGCCGGCCTGCAAGGCGCTCTCGGAGCAGGGCCGCGGCGCGCTGATCGTGATCGAACACAAGACGCGCCTCGACGATCACCTGGACACGCCCGGCAAGGAACTCGACGCCCTGCTCACCAGCGATTTGCTGCTCTCGATTTTCATGCGGGGCTCGCCCTTGCATGACGGCGCGGTGCTGGTGCAAAACGGCCGCGTCTCCCAGGCGGGGGTGATTCTGCCGCTCACCCAGCGCGAGGGCCTGCCCCGCAACATCGGCACGCGCCACCGCGCGGCGCTCGGCATAAGCGAGCAGACCGACGCCGCGGTGGTGGTGGTTTCCGAAGAGAACGGCCGCATTTCCCTGGCGACGGAGGGCGAGCTGCACCGGGACATCGACCCGGAGCGGCTGGCAGACCGGCTGCGGGAGTACCTGACCGACGGCGTGGAAAACCTGGAGCGGGCAGGGGAGGAAGGCGCCCCCGCCCCGCGCGAGCGCTTGCCGGCGCCGGGTACGGCATGAACGCGCAAGAACTGCGCTACGGCCTGTTTTCCCTGGCGGCGGCCATGTTGCTGTGGGGCGTGGCCAACAGCACCTCGCCGATCGAGCGCGCTTACGACGTGCCGGTCACCGTGAGCGGAACGCCGGAGGGGCTGGCTCTCGTCAGGCAGGATTACGACCGCATCAACATTCGCGTGCGCGGCAGCCGCGCCGCCCTTTCCAACGTGGCCGTGTCCGAGCTCGTGTACCCCGTCAGCCTGGCCGGCGCCCAGGCCGGCGCGCATCGCCGGGAAGTCGATATCGCCCAGCTCGGCGTGCACCTGCCCCAGGGCGCCGACATCGTCAGCCGCTCGCCCCAGGGCATTGTCTTCACGCTCGAGCCCACGCGCACGCGCTCGGTGCCGGTAAAGCCCCTGGTGTCAGGCGAGCCGCCTGCAGGCTACCGGGTGGGCGAGGTGCTGGTGTTTCCGCCCCGGGTGACACTCACCGGCGCGCGCTCGGAAATCTCCCGGCTCAGCGCCGTCGAAACCGAAGAGGTGGATGTCGAGGGCGCCACCTCGCCCTTGCAGAGCATGGTGCGCCTGCCGGCGGCCGCGCGCCGCGGCTGGCTTTCGGACCCGGGGCTGCAGGTGGAAGTGCGCGTGGAGATTGCGCCCATCCGGGGCGGACGCAGGGGGCCCTGATGGAAGGCAAGCTCTTCGGCACCGACGGCGTGCGCGGAACAGCCAACAGCTTTCCGATGACGGCAGAGCTCGCGCTCGTGCTGGGCAAGGCCGTCGCCCACGTGTTTCGCGGCGGCAGCGGCATGCACCGCATCGTGATCGGCAAGGACACGCGCCTCTCGGGCTACATGTTCGAAGACGCGCTGGCTTCGGGCATCTGCTCGATGGGCGTCAATGTCATCCAGATAGGGCCCCTGCCGAGTCCGGCGCTGGCCTTTCTGACCGCGGACATGCGTTGCGACGCCGGCGTGATGGTCTCGGCCAGTCACAACTCCTACCTCGACAACGGCATCAAGTTCTTCGCCAAGGACGGCTACAAGCTGCCCGTGGAAATGGAGCGGCGCATCGAGGGCCTGGTCGCCTCGGAAGAGTTGCAGAGCGCCGTGGCCGCCGCGGGCGCCATCGGCCGCGCGCGGCGCATCGAAGACGCCGCCGGGCGCTACGTGGTCTTTCTGAAGAACACCTTCCCGCTCGACCTCAGCCTGGAAGGGCTGCGCGTGGCGCTCGATTGCGCCAACGGCGCGGCTTACCGGGTGGGGCCCACCGTGCTGGAAGAACTCGGCGCCGAACTCGCCTGCATCGGGGTCCAGCCGAATGGGCGCAACATCAACGAGGGCTGCGGCTCTTCGCACCCGGAGCGCCTCGCGCAGTTGGTGCGCGAAACAAAGGCCGACATCGGCATCGCGCTGGACGGCGACGCCGACCGCGTGCTGCTGGTTGCCGAAAGCGGCGAGCTGATTGACGGCGACGGCGTGCTGGCCCTGTGCGCCGAAGACCTGCTGGCGCGCGGCGCCCTGCAAGGCGCCGCCGTGGTGGCCAGCGCCATGAGCAACCTGGGCCTCGAGCGGCGCCTGGAAGAACTCGGCGCGCGCCTGGTGCGCACCCCGGTGGGAGACCGCCACATCGTCGAAGAAATGAAGCGCGGCGGCTTCGTGCTGGGGGGAGAACAGTCCGGGCACATCGTGTTCCTGCAGCACAACTCCACGGCAGACGGTTTGCTGGCCGGCCTGCAGGTGCTGTCGATCATGAAGCGCAGCGGCCGCCCGCTCTCCGAACTGGCGCGCGGCATGCAGCGTTTTCCGCAGGCGCTGGTCAACCTGGACGTGGCGAAGAAGCGCCCGCTCGAAGAGCTGGCGGACTTTCAAAGCAAACGCCGCAAGGTGGAGGACGAACTCGGCCGGCGCGGCCGGGTGCTGATTCGCTACTCGGGAACCGAACCCATCGCCCGCGTCATGGTGGAGGGCGAAGACGAAGCGCGCGTGCACGAGCTGGCGCAGGAACTCGCCGGCGACCT
>CAZJXU010000342.1:0-3198 GCA_964550095.1 uncultured Spirochaetales bacterium
GTGGTGAATTTCACCGACAAAGACACGTTTCATGGCTTTGTCGGCACCATTTCCGCACCAGACGCCAAGATGTACACGGACGACAACAGGTCGTATCGAGGGCTGCCCAATCACGAGACGCTCAATCACTCGATTGGCGAATATGTGCGTTCGCAGGCCCACACTCAGGGGATCGAGAGCTTCTGGGCGACCTTGAGGCGGGCGCACAAGGGCACTTTCCACAAGATCAGCCGGAAGCACTTGAATCGCTACGTCTGCGAATTCGCGGGGAAGCACAACTGCCGTGACGAGGACACCCTCACTCAGATGCAGTCGGTGCTGACGGGCCTGGTTGGCCGGCACCTTTCATATCGCGGCCTGACGACCGGAACACCAAGAGAATCAAGGGCTTACGGGGTCATGTAAACCCATGGATATAAGCCCCAAAAAAAGGGGGAAACACCCCGTTCCCGACCGCGGCGCCCGAACCTGCGGCTGTTTTGGCGAGCGCGACGGCAGGGGCGAACGGAGGGCGCTTCGGGCGGCGGTCGTTTGTCGGGTGGCGGCTGTTTTGTCGGGCGGGTGGGGCCCTCGTGGTGGTGAATCGGGCCATTCCGGGCGGCCTCGGCCAGGAGCGTGCTTCCCGGCCCTTGGCGGCGAATCGGGCCACGACAGGGGCCGTCAAGGCCGGAGAGGGGAAAGGACGTCGGCCCCGGGAACAGGGCGCGTTTTTGACGGGCGCATGCGTCCAAACACATTCTGGACGGGCGCCGGGCGCGGAAAAGGGCAACACTACCGCCCGTTCAACAGCGTCCGTTCAACCGCGCCCGTTCGGCAGCCGCCCGTTCAGCAGCTGTCCGGCCGGGCGCGCACATCAAAAGGAGCCAAGCCCATGCGCATTCTGAAGTGGACCGGTGGCGTCATCGTCGTCCTCGTTCTCGCGCTCGTCATCTCGGTGCTCGCCGCCCGCTTCGGCGATGGTCCGACGGGCCTCCTGCCGGGCGGCCCGCTCGTGGCAGGAGAACTCTACACCGGGCCCGAGCCCGACTGGAGCTTCGCACGCGACCTTGCCACGATAGAGTTCCAACTCGTCGAGCCCCCGACATCGCGCACCATCTGGCACGAGGTGGTGGACGGCAAGCTCTACCTGGTCAGCGGCTACATGAACACCCGTTTCGGCAAGCTGTGGAAGCAGTGGCCGCACCATGCCGCACGGGACCCGCGCGCCGTCATCCGCGTAGAGGGCAAGCGCTACGAACGCACGCTTGTGCGCCTTTCGCCGGACCACCCCGCGCTCGCGGGCATCGCAGCCGAAGTGAACCGCAAGTACGGCGCAGCGCTGCGCCCCGAAATGGCCGCCAGCGGCGCCGCCTGGTTCTACGCCCTGGAGCCCAGGTGAGCGGGGAGGGCGGAGCGCATAATGAAAGCCGCACCGGCCGGCGTAAAAAAACCGCCGTGGATGTTTACTTCTCTGCTGATGTAGAAACCGACGGGCCGATCCCGGGGCCCTGGTCGATGTTGTCCTTTGCGCTGGTGTATGCGGGAAAATTCGACGGGGAGCGATTTGAACGCCCGGGCAATTTCGACCGCAGCTTCTACGCGGAGCTTCGCCCGATTTCCGGGCAATACCAGGAGGAAGCGCTCCGGGTCAACCAGCTCGACCGGGAGCGTCTGCTGCATGAAGGAAAAGACCCGAAGGCCGCCATGGCGGAAGCAGGCCGCTGGGTTCGGGAGCTTGCCGGCGACGCCAGGCCCGTGCTGGCCGCCTATCCACTTAGCTTCGACTGGCTCTGGCTGTATTGGTATTTCGTCAATTTCTCCGGGGAGGAATCCCCCTTCAAACACTCGAGCTGCTTCGACATGAAAACCGCTTACGCGGTGAAGGCGGGCATACCGATCATGCGCGCCGGCCGGACGAAACTGGAGGATGCGCTTGGGGGCCGCCGCGAGCATTCTCACCACGCCCTGGACGATGCGATCAAGCAGGCCGAACTTTTCATCAAACTATTTGAATGGGGCCGGGAGTGAGGCGTACCGCGGGGCGCAGCCGCTGCGCCCTCCCGCCTCACACCTTGAACACCTTCATCACCTCGTCGCCCAGGTGGTTGATCACCTTCACTGCGATGCGGCCGGATTGCGGCTTCGGGAAGGGGCGCGATGTGTCGCTGTGCAGCGTGGCCCAGGCCTCTTCGTTGATTTCCGCTTTCAGCGTGCTTTTGAGCGCCTTGTAGGGGTCGTCCGCGCCCAGGAAGTAGGCCTGGCGCACCAGGAAGTGCTCTTCGTTGTAGTCGGTGTCGATGAACCAGCAGGCGATGCCCTCGGGTCCGTCGGAGCGGATTTCGCCGCTTTGCGGGTGGAAGACATCCACGCCCTTGACCTTCACCCGGATCTGCTCGTCCCCGTCTTTGATGATTTCGATGTCGGGCTCGCCGAAGATGACGAAGAGGTTGCCCCTGTCGGTTCTCCTCAGGTCTTCCGCCATGTGCAGGTCGGCGTTCATGCGCGCCTTCAGCACCGGAATGCGGCCCAGGCTGTCGAACTCGGAAGAGCGCGCGTCGTAGCTGAAAGCGCAGGAGATCAGCACGTCGAAGCCCGCCTCGCCTGCCTCGCGGGCGGCCTGCACCAGGTCCGGCCGGGAGACGGTGCCGAACTCCGGGCCGATGAAGATGCCGGCGCGCACTGGCCTTCCGCCTTCTCCGGAAGCGACCGCGTTCTGGACATAGCTGCCCTCGGCGCAGATCATGCCCTTCTCCGGCCAGCCTTCGAGTGAAGTGAAGCTGAACTTGTCTTCCCTGTGGGCCTGCTGAACGCCTGCGATCTTCAGGTTCTCCAGGATCATCTGCGCAAAGTCCGGCTCGGCGCCGTTTCCCGCCGGCGCACCCGTGCCGTGCTCGATCAGCTCGTCGTTCTCATCCACAGCGAGCACGCGGTGCGGCGACAGGCTCTCCACGGTGAAGGGCCCCGCCACGCGCACCTTTTTGTTGTCCGCGTAGGGTTTATCGTAGAGGTATTCGTAATCGGCTTTGGCGGCGATGGAGGCGTCAATCTCCTTCTGGCGGGCGACACGCAACTCCCAGAATTCGGCGAGCAGCGGTTCGGCGGCGGGAGACCAATCGTCGGGACGTTCGCGCGGAATTTCCCACTCTTCGAGTGTTTTCGCCTGACCGGTAGCCTCCGACAACTCGGCGCGGAGCGGCGCCAGCTCCTCCTCATACCGTT
>CAZJXU010000343.1:0-1756 GCA_964550095.1 uncultured Spirochaetales bacterium
GGCGCTGCGCCACGCGGACGACGAAGAGCCCTTCGCCGCGCTGGCCTTCAAAATCGCCGGCGACAAGCACGTCGGCCACCTCACCTACCTGCGCGTCTATTCGGGCAACGCCGGCAGCGGCGACCCCTTGCTGAACGCCGCCACCGGCAAGAAGGAACGCATCGGCCGCCTGCTGCAAATGCACGCCAACAAGCGCCAGGAGATCGACCGGGTGTACGCCGGCGACATCGCGGCTGCGGTGGGCCTGAAAAACACCGCCACCGGCCAGACCCTGTGCGCGACGCAGCATCCCCTGCTGCTGGAGAGCATCGATTTCCCGCAGCCCGTCATCTCCGTGGCCGTCGAGGCGAAAACACGTGCCGACATGGGCAAGCTGGCCGATGCGCTGGCAAGGCTCGGCGCCGAAGACCCGACCTTCCGGGTCAGCAGCGATGAAGAAACCGGGCAGACCATCATTTCGGGCATGGGCGAGCTGCATCTTGAAGTGATTACCGACCGCCTGCTGCGCGAGTTCCAGGTGGAGGCGAAGGTGGGCCGGCCCCAGGTGGCCTACAAGGAAACGCTCAAGGCCGCCTGCGAGGTGGAGGGCCGCTACGTCAAGCAGAGCGGCGGCTCGGGAGATTTCGGCGTGGTGAAGCTGCGCGTTGCGCCCGGCGAAACCGGCAGCGGCTTCGAGTTCGAGAGCAAGGTGCGCGGCGGCGCCGTGCCCCGGGAATACTGGCCCGCGGTGCGCCAGGGCTGCGAGGAGGCCTGCCAGAGCGGCGAGCTGGCCGGCTTTCCTGTTGTGGATGTGAAGGTCACCCTGCTCGACGGGCAGACGCACGAGGTGGATTCTTCCGAACGCTCATTCAAAATCGCCGGCGCGCTGGGCATGCGCAAGGGCCTCGCGCAGGGGCGCCCGGTTCTGCTGGAGCCGGTGATGGATGTCGAAGTGGTGACGCCCGAGGCCTTCGTGGGGCCGGTGCAGGGCGACCTGCAAAGCCGGCGCGCCCGGATCGGCGGCCTCGAGGTGCGGCCCGGCGCCCAGGCGCTGAGCGCCGAGGTTCCGCTGGCGGAGATGTTCGGCTACGTGAACGCGCTGCGTTCCATCAGCCAGGGGCGCGCCAACTACACCATGCAGTTTTCGCACTACGCGGAAGTCCCCGAGGCCGTCGGCCGGGAGATTGCGCGCGCGTATTGAGGACTCACCGAGCCGGCGCGCACGAGGCGCAGCCGCAAGCAGAGAGGGAAGCGAGGCAATGGCCAAGGAAAAGTTTGAACGCACCAAGCCCCACATCAACGTGGGCACGATCGGTCACGTGGACCACGGCAAGACCACGCTGACGGCGGCGATCACCGCGCGCCAGGCGCACAAGGGCCTGGCGGAGTCCGTCGCCTTCGAGAACATCGACAAGGCTCCCGAAGAGCGCGAGCGCGGCATCACCATCGCCACGGCCCACGTGGAGTACCAGAGCGACACGCGCCACTACGCGCACGTGGACTGCCCGGGCCACGCGGACTACGTGAAGAACATGATCACCGGCGCGGCCCAGATGGACGGCGCGATTCTGGTGGTCAGCGCCAAGGACGGCCCGATGCCGCAGACGCGGGAGCACGTGCTGCTGGCGCGCCAGGTGAACGTTCCGCACATCGTGGTGTTCATGAACAAGGTGGACCAGGTGGACGACCCGGAGCTGCTGGAGCTGGTGGAGCTGGAAGTGCGCGAGCTGCTCTCGGGCTACGAGTTCCCCGGGGACGACATCCCGATCATCAAGGG
>CAZJXU010000344.1:0-3546 GCA_964550095.1 uncultured Spirochaetales bacterium
CCACAGCTCGGCCTGGTGCGCCCACTCGGGACGAATTTTAATCGCGTCCTTTTCGGTGGTGATCCAGAGCGGCGCGGCGTCGCCGAGCTTTGCCAGATCGCGCGCCCGGTACCGGTGATGGTCGGCAAAGGCGCGCAGCGAGACGACACGCGCCGAGAGCGCCCGCACGCTTTCGCAAACCGACTCGGGGCGCGCGACGCCGCACAGCACGCCGACCTCCTTCCCGGCCAGGCTGTCCGGCGTCCGGCGCTCGGCGGCGCCGTCCAGGCGGCGCAGTGCGCGCACGCGGCGCTGCACTTCAAAAACCGGAATGTCAGCGGCGGCGGCTTCGATGCGCGCCGCGTCCGCTGCGGGCAAGGGCCCATCCACCACCAGCAAGGCGTCGGCCCGGGAAAGCGCGCCCACGCCCTCGCGAAGCGGGCCGCGCGGAAGCGAAAGGCCGTTGCCCAGGCCCGCGGCGCCGTGAAAGGTCACCAATTCGATGTCGCGGGCCAGGCGATGGTGCTGCATGCCGTCGTCGAGCAGCAACAGGTCTGCGCCGAAATGCGCGAGCGCGTGTGCGCCCGCCTGATCGCGGCGCTTGCCCACCAGCACCGGCACGCCGGGCGCAGCAGTGGCAAGCCACAATGCCTCCTCGCCGACGCTGCCTGCATCGCCAAAGGTACGGGCGCCGTCGGAAACCACCTGCACGGCAGGCCGCGTGCGCGCCGCGCCGTAGCCGCGACCAAGCACGGCGACCCGGCGACCGCGCGCCGAAAGTTCCCGCGCCAGCCACGCGGCCAGCGGCGTTTTGCCGCTGCCTCCCACCACCAGGTTGCCGATGCTCACCACCTTGCAGGGCAAGCGCACGGGCGCTGCCGGCCCCCGCTCGTACCAGGCGCGGTGCAGCGCCGCGACGAGGCGCCATGCGCCCGAAAGCGGCGCCGACATGCACAGCAGGGCGCGGCCCCAGGCGGGAAGTTCGCGCGCGTACAGCCAGGGCGCCCTCATGCCGAATGTTCCGTGCGTCGGAAGTCATCCGTACGTGAAACATCGCCTGCATGCGATGCACCCAGTGCGCGCGAAGCGTCGCCCGCGTGCGACGTACCCGGCGTGCGCGAAGCATCGTCCGCGTGCGACGTACCCGGCGTGCGCGAAGCATCGTCCGCGTGCGCGGCGAGTACGCGATCCAGCAGCGCCAGGCTGCGCGACGCGGCGCCCCGGTGCGCTTCGAGTGCGGCGAGGAAGGCGCGGCTGCGCTCCCGAAATTGCTGTTCGCCTGCGAAAACTTCGCACGCCGCATCGGCGAGCGCAGCGGCGTCCCGCACTTCGATGCCGGCGCCGTGCTGTTTCAACAGGGACGCCGCTTCGGCCGTGTTCTCGGTGTGCGGGCCAAAGATCACCGGCACGGAAGCAAAGGCCGGCTCCAGCAGGTTGTGCCCGCCGCGCGGCGTCAGGCTGCCGCCGACAAAGGCCGCGCGCGCGCGAGTCCAGGCGCCGGGCAGTTCTCCGATGCTGTCCAGCAGCAACACCTCGCCGGCTGCGAGCGGCGCGCCCGGTTGCGAGCGGCGCAGCAAGCGGCGCCCGGCTGCGCGCACCAGATGGGCCGCACGTTCAAAGCGCTGCGGGTGACGCGGCGCCAGCACCAGCGCCGCCGGGTGGCCGCGCTGCAAAAGCGCTTCCAGTGCAGCCAGCGCGGCGGCCTCTTCGCCTTCGTGCGTGCTGCCCGCCACCAGCAGGGGCGCCGCGCCCAGGCGCCGTTCGAGTTCCGGCGAGGGCGATGCGGGGCTTTGCGGTATTTCGAACTTGAGATCGCCGGTCAGCTCGATGCGACCGGGCAAAGCACCCAGCGCTTCAAAACGCGCGGCATCGGCTTCACTGCGCGCACCGATTGCAGCGATGCGCCGAAAGGTGGGGGCCAGCCAGCGCGCGAATTTGCGATAGCGCGAAAAGCTGCGCTCCGAGAGCCGGGCGGAAAGCAGCAACACGGGGGCGCCCCGGCAGGCGGCGGCGCGAATCCAGGCCGGCCAGAGCTCGGTTTCCATCAGCACCAGGGCCGAGGGCGAAACGGCGCCGAGCGCGCGGCGCACCGCCCAGGGGTGATCGACGGGCGCCAGGCGCACCGGCACGGCGGGACGACGCGCGCACAGCAGGTCGCGGCCGCTCAAGGTGGTGCAGGAACAATGCACGCCGCCGGGACGCGCGTGCAGCGCATCGACCAGGGGCAAGGCGGCGCTGATTTCTCCGACGGAAGCGCCGTGCAGCCAGACCGGGGCGGGCCGCGTCCGGACATCCGCCGGGCGCCTGGGCGCGGTGCCGTCGGTCGCGGCTTTCGCGGCGCTGTCGTTCGTTGCGGCCTGCGCACCCGAAGCCGCAACCTCATCTGCCCCTGCGACCGCGCCTGCATCCGCGCCGGCGTCGCCGCGTGCACGCGGGCGCACGCCGAGTCGTTCGGAAAGGCCGACGCGCCACTTCGGATGCAGCAGCGCGGCGGCGAAGAGCGGCGCGAGGCCGAGTGCGGCGAGCGCGGCCAGGCTATGTCGCAGCGGACTCATTCAGCATCTCCACGGCGATCTCGGCCGTGCGCTGCGCGGCGTCGCCCTCGCCGAGTCTTTTCCTGATTTCAGCAAACTCCCGAAGCTGACGCTCGCGCTGCGGCCCCGCGAGCAGGCCCTGCAGCGCATCGGCGATCCGCTCCGGGTCCGCCAGCTCCTGGATGAACTCGGGCGCAACGCTGCGCCCCGCCACCAGGTTCGGCAGGGCGTAGCGGGAAACCCGGAGCAGGCGCCGCATCAGGAACATGGTCGGCGCGCCGACGCGCGCGGCCACTACCAGGGGCGTTCCGATCACGGCTGCCTCCAGGGTGGAGGTGCCCGGCTTGGCGAGCACCACGTCGGCGGCGCGCATCAACTGCGCGCTCTTGTTCTCGATCAGTGCGAGCGCGGGTGCGGACGCGGACAGTGACGAAGACAAGTCGCCTGCGCGCAGCGCCTCCACCTGCTCCTCGATCTGCGCAGCGCCGATGCTGGGCGCGCAGGCGAGGGCGAAACGCAGCTGCGGCATGCGGGCGTGCAGGGCGCGCGCTGCAGCGAGCTGCAGCGGGAGGTTGTACTTTATTTCGTTGCGGCGGCTGCCGGGAAAGAGCGCTGCCAGCGGCGCCGCTTCGTCGAGGCCGAGCGCCGCGCGGCACTGCGCCCGGTCATGGCGCGCCGCGAAATCCCCCAGGCGTTCGACCAGGGGGTGGCCGACAAAGGTCACCGGCAGGCCCGTGTCTGCATACACCTCCACTTCAAAGGGGAAAATCACGGCCATGCGATTCACGCGCCTTGCGATTTTGCGGATACGACCGGGACGCCAGGCCCACACCTGGGGGCTTACGTAGTAGAGCACCGGGATGCCGAGGCGCTGCGCGCGGCGCGCCAGCGGCAGGTTGAAGTCGGGCGAATCCACCAGCACCAAAAGCTTCGGTCGATGCTCGCGCAGCGCACGGAACATGCGGCGAAAGGCGGAGAGCACGCGCGGCAGGTCGGTCCAGAGCAGCGCGAAGCCGCCCACCGCCAGCTCGCG
>CAZJXU010000345.1:0-10517 GCA_964550095.1 uncultured Spirochaetales bacterium
CCTTCCATGCCGGCCACCACAATGCAAACGCGCGCACTGCGCAAAAGCTGCAGGTTGGCGAGCAGGCGGTGCAACCCCGCCACGCCCACGTCGCACAAAAGCTCCACCTTGTTGCCGAGAAGCCGCGCCGTTTCCTGCGCCTCGCGCGCCACCGGCAAATCCGCCGTGCCGGCGCAGACCACGGCAATCACGCCCTTGCCCGTCATCGTCACTTCGCCCGGGCCGAACCAGAGCAGGCGGGCGTCCTCGATATATTCGCCCTGCGGCAGCGCCGCCAGCACCGCCTGCGCGGTATCCGGCGCCACGCGGGTAACAAGCGCCGGCTGCGCCGCCGCACGCAGAGTGCGCGCAAGCTCGATGATTTGCTCCGTCGTCTTGCCGGGGCCGTAAATCACCTCGGGCAGGCCCTGCCGCAGGGCGCGGTGCGTATCCACCCTGCCGCTCGGGGTTTCCACGAAAGGCGCGAAAGGCAATTGAGCCAGCGTCTCCAGCGCCTGCTCGGCGCCGGTCTCGCCGCGCTCCACGGCCAGCAACAGCTCGCGCAACCTTTCCCTGTCCATGGGGGCGCAAGGTATCAAAGGCGGGCGGCGCGTGGGCGCGCCGGGCCCGGGGGGAAGGCAACCGGGCCCAGACCCCGGCAAAATGCGGCGCCGGGCCGGGTCGGGCAAATCGGGCGCACGGGGCGTGGCCAAAGGCGCAGCCCGGATACGACCGCCGGGATACCGGCCCGCTCGAAGCGCCGCGCGATTTCGGGATTCCAGGGCCATGGCAGAGCCCGGGGCGCAGCAAAGGCGCCGAAATTTTCGAAACATGGTTGACACGCAGAGAAGAACCCGGTAAAAAAGAGCACTCATGGCGGCTTCTACCTTTACGACACTCCGCCGTACGGGAAAGACAACGGCATTCCCAGTCCACCATACATATCCGTTTCCGACAACGGCCTCCTGGAGCTGGGGTGGGACGTGTCATGAATGACAAGTTCATCAACAAAATCACGCTGGGGGACTGCAGGGAATACATTCCCGAGTTAACCGACAACAGCATAGACCTGTTTTTGTCGGACATTCCTTACGGCGTCAGCCTCGACACTTGGGATGTCCTGCATAACAATACGAACTCGGCGCTGCTCGGAACCTCGCCTGCCCAGGAAGGCAAGTCGGGGTTCAAGCGCCGGGGCAAGCCCATCAATGGATGGGCGCAATCCGACAGGAACATCGGCATGGAATACCAGGCGTGGTGCAAAGACTGGGCGGAGATGGTGTATCCAAAAATGAAAACCGGCTCTTTCCTGTTCGTGTTTGGCGCGAGGCGGACGATTCACAGGGTCGTCAACGCATTCGAAGACACCGGTTTCCTGTTGAAGGATACGCTGGTCTGGAAGAAGCCTTCGGCGCATCACAGGGCGCAACGAGTCAGCATTGTGCTGGAGCGCAGAGGGTTAAAGCAAGCCGCAAAGCGCTGGAAGGGCTGGCGGATTGGGAACCTGGCCCCGATATGGGAGCCGGTGGCCTGGTTTATGAAGCCCTACACCATTGGAAGGACGATAACGGACAACATCCTGGAAAATGAAATCGGCGCCATGAACATAGACGAGTGCAGGCGCGCCGGCGCCAATTCCACGAATCTTCTGGAATTCGGATTCGGCAAGCACGAAGAAAGAATTCACGAGGCGCAAAAACCGCTGGATCTTATGGAATACCTGATCAAGCTGACGACAAGGGAAGGCCAAGTGGTTCTTGACCCCTACATGGGCAGCGGCACGACCGCCCTGGCCGCATCCCGGCTGAAGCGCAGGTTCATCGGCTTCGAAATCGACCCGGGCTTTCACAGCGAGGCCGAGAAAAGAATTTCCCGGGAATCCGGGAAGCACGACGAGGAGTCTTCGTTGTCTCGAAACAAATTGTTTTGACGGGCCGGTCCAAAGCCGCAGCCTTCAGCGCGAGTCACTCGCCGGTATTTTGAAGAAGTTCGCTGCTTTCGGAGTCCGCTTCTTTTTCCTGAATCGGCAGGTCGGCCCGGCCCGGCGCCCCCGGGCGCGGCGAAGGCCCGAGTGCGCAAAGCCGCTCCCTGGCGATTTCAATATACGCGGGGCTCACGTCGATTCCGATGCAGGCCCTGCCCGCGCGCATCGCTGCAATGCAGGTCGAGCCGGAACCCAGGAATGGATCGAGCACCACCTGCCCTTCCAGCGAAAACAGGCGCACCAGGTGCTCGCAGAGCGCGACCGGTTTCGGCGTCAGGTGGCCATTGAAGCGGTCCCTGGCTTCCTTCTCCACGGTCATGATGGTTTCCGGCACGCCGCGGCCGGGCAGGGCCTCCGTTCCGTCGATCAGCCCGGTTCCGTGGGCCAGCCAGTTATCGACGAAGGTTCCCTCGCGCGGCTTCTGGGCGCACAGGATCGGTTCGAACTGCGGGCGAAGCTGGGGCGTCCGGCGACCTTCCACCTTGCGCAGGGCTTTCGCCTTCTGCGCACTCGACATGTCGCCGCGCTTCTCGATGAAGTGCTTCACCGTGAAAGCCTTGTACTGCGCCTTCTTCGTGTAGCGCCAGGCGTAGGTGTCCCGTATTTCGAAGCCGGCGTCCTCCACCGCCACCGCCGCCCGGTGGTACAAACGACCGGCGGCAAACATCAGCAAAAACCCGCCGGGCTTGAGCACGCGCCAAAGCTCCTTCGACACCGGCTCCAGAAAGGCCTGCAGCTTCCGCCCCTGTTCCGGGTCGAACTTCATGCCGACCGGCAGTCCGCCGATTACGCCCGCATTGCACTGCGAGCGCTTGATCCGTTCCGGGTTCCACCCGTCATCGAGCCGGTCCAGAAAGTAAGGCGGGTCGGTCACCACCAGGTGCACCGATGCGTCTTTCATGCCCGCGAGGACTTCGCGGCAGTCCCCGGCGACCAGTTGTATTCCCGCCCCGTCCTTTCGTTCCCGCTTTCGTCCCCGGCGTTCACGCATGGACGGAAAGGTAGCCGCACGAAGCGCTCCCGGCTGCCCGCGCCTGGCCGCAATCGGGAAACGCCCTGCCCGCCCCGGACCGGATACCGGGGAACGCGCCCCGCGTCCGCCCCCCGCGGCTAGAAGTGCGTCCAGCCCGCCGGGCCGCGCAGCGCTACGCCGGGTACGCGCACACCCCGGCCCCGGCGCAGCACGCCGATTTCGCTGACGGGGGTTTGCAGTTTGCGGCCAAGCGCAGAGGCCGATGGGGCGCCCTGCCTCATGCTGAACAGCAACTCCAGGTCGTCGCCGCCGCTCAGCAACAGCCGCTCCGGGCGAAGCCCCCGCAAGCGACAGGCGGCGTCGAAGCCGCGCGGCCGGGGCAGCGCATCGACATCGAGCCGGGCACCGAGACCGGAGGCCCGGCACAGGTGTTCGAGATCGGCCAGCAGTCCATCCGATACATCGATGCAGGCGCCCACGCCCGGCAAACGCGCAAGCGCACGCCCGGCGCAAAGCCGCGCTGCGGGTGTGCGGGGCGCCTGCCCCTTTGCGCGGCGAAGCGCGGCTCCGCCCAGCGTTCCCGTCACAAACAGCCTGTCCCCCGCCCGGCCCGCGCTGCGACGCAGCGCCCGGCCGCGAAGCACGGCGCCCTGCGCGGCGACGGTCAGCGAGAGTTGCCGCGCGCGCGTGATGTTGCCCCCGACCAGCGGGCAGCGATGCGCACGCGCCACATCGAGCAGGCCGCGCACAAGAGCCAGCACCTGCCGCACTTCGCTGTGGGCAGGCAGCGCCAGCGCCAGCGTGCATCCGAGCGGCCGCGCGCCCAGTGCAGCCAGGTCCGACAGGTTCGCCGCCAGCACGCGGCGGCCGACGCTGCGCGCGCTTTCTGTGTCCAGCCGGAAATGCACCCCTTCCACGAAGGCGTCCGTGGTCAACGCGACATCCTCGCCGGGGCGCGCACGCAACACTGCAGCGTCATCGCCAATGCCCAGCACCACGCCCGCGCTCCGGGGCGCGCCGGCGCCGGCGAGCTTGCGGATGCGTTCGACCAGGCCGAACTCTCCCGTGTCGGAAACGCGCATGTGCAGGATGCTACCTGACTCGTCACAAAACGCGTACGCCCCGCGCTCGATGGGATGTGGCGCCGGTCCCGGCCGCGGCCCGTTGATGCATCAGGCCTCCGTCGCCGGGCGCTTGTACGCAACGCCGGGCTCACGCAGATACGGGTGTCAGCCGCCGGCAAGCTCACAAGAAATGGATGCGCATCCCGCGACCGACCACGTCCGTTGGCAAGTCAGCCGACGAACGCAGTCCATCAGCAAATGCCGGTCGCGCCGGTTGACAAGCCGGTCGATAAGTCAGGGCGCCTCTTCGTCTTCCTGAAATTCTGCTCCTGACCCTGCTCCTGCTTCGGCGCCTGCTTCTACACCTGTTTCGACATCGGCGTCTTCCGCAGAAAGCACGGGAATGCACCTGTCTTCGGCTTGCTGCAGAAGCTCCTGAATATCACCACCGGTCGCGGGCGCCGCACCCGTGACCGCCGCGCCGGGGGGCGCCGCACCTGCAGCCGCGACCGTAACGTCGACGCCGGGCGACGCCGCGCCTGCGACCGCGCCGCCGCTGCCGGCAACGCCGCCGGCTTCGGCAACGAAGTCCGCGTCTTCGCCGGCAACGAAGTCCCCGTCTTCAGCCGCGCCCGCATCGGCCGGCAATTCATCCTCCCCTTCCGGCGGACAATCCGGCGGAGGGATATACAGGTAAGGCGGCTCGCCGTCTTCGGCGACCTCCACCAGGATGCCGTGATCGACGCCTAGCAGCAGCGATTCGCGAAGCCAGCGCGCGTCTTCGCTCCAGGCAAAGCGCCCGGAGACTCCCTCGAAGCTGCGTATCGCGCGCAGCTCTGCGAGCAGCGCGCGGCGCCCCGCCGCGCCCCGCGCCAGCGCCAGCAGCGCCAGGTTGACGGCGTCGTAAGCGGCCGCCGCCGTATCGCCGGGCGCTTCGGCGTAATGCTCCCGGTACAGCATGCTGAACGCGGCCTGGCGCGGCGCGCGGCTCGCCGCAAAGCTGCCGGCCGGAAACACCGCGCCGTTCAGGTGGCGGCCGCCCAGCGCCAGCAGCTCGGGGGCGTTCCAGGCGCCGGAGCCCAGCAGGCGCACGCCGCGCACCTCGTGAAAGGTCAGGTGCGGCGCAATCAGGCCCACCGTGCCCCCGGCGCCCGGCACAAAGAGCGCTTCAAAATCCACGAAGGGCGGCAGCGGCGCGCCCGCTTCGCCCTGCAAGGCGCCGGCCTGCGCGCGCAACTCGGCCGCGGCCTGCGCCGGCAAACGCTTGGCGCGCTTCCGCAGCCTTTCGCGCTCCGCCAGCGCCTCCCGACTCTCCTCGGAAAGCAGCTCGTAGCCGATCAGGCGCCGTATCGGCCCGGAAAAGTCCGTCGCATCCGCCGGGTAACGGGCCACGCCCACCACCTCGCCGCCGCCCGCCTCCACTGCATCCCAGAAAGTCTTGCGCAGGTGCAGGCCGTAGGGGTGATCGGGATACAAAATCGCGAAGCGCTGCAGCCCGAGCGGACCCGTGGCGTAAGCGGCCATGCGCGCGGCCTCCAGCGCCGGGGTTTCCGCAATGCGCAGCACGCCGCGGCGCCCCCGGCTCACCTCCTCGCGGCGGGTGAGAGTCAACAGGGGCACGCCCGCCTCTTCGGCCACGGCCGCAACCGCCTCGGCGGCGTCGGGCAGCATGCCGCCCACCCACACCTGGACATCCGGGTCGGCGGCCAGTCTGCGCGCAGCGGCGCGCGCCGCGCCCGCGTTGCCGCGCGTATCTTCGATGCGCAAACGCAAGGCGCCGGGCGGAGGCGCGGATGGGCCGGCCGAATCGACCGGGCCAACGCCTGGCGCGGCGCCGGGTCCACCGGAACCGCCGGAGCCGGCAGAACCGGAAGGCGCATTCACCGATGCGGGGCGCCTCCCCGAACCCGGCGCATTCGCCGAAGCCGCGTCCGGCGATGGCGCTCCGTCGGAAGCGGAGGGCGCATCAAACAGGGCGGAAGCCAGCACCATGCCGCGCAGCGCTTCTTCGCCGAAGGGGGCGAAGTCGCCGGAAAGCGGCAGCAGCACGCCGACCACGGCGTCGATCGGCCAGTCTGCGCCGGGAGGCAGAGGCGCGCCGGCAAAGCCCGGGAAGGAGAGCAGCGGCGCGTCCTGCACGCCCGGCGCGGGAGTCGGTCTGGGCGGTCGCTCCCGCGGCGCGGGCGGCGCGGCGCAGGCCGCGAGCAACACGCAGGCGAGCAACGCAGGCCCGGGGCGCGACAAGAAAGCAAGGCGGCGTATCGCCCGAACAACACCGCGATGCCCGCGAGTGCTGTACTCCCCGCGAGAGGCGCAACGCAAAGCAACGACGCAGTGGCGGACCGCCCGCGCGACAACCACGAAACGCTCGTGAACAACACAACGCAAAGCAACGAAGCAGCGCCGCATCAACCGGGTGAAGTCGAAATGCCCCCCGTCAGCAAAACGCAAAGCAACGCGGCGCATCAAGGGTGTGACCTCAAAACCACCGCGAATACCGAAACGCGACAAACCGACGCAGCGTCGAATCAACCGGGCGGCGCGACGAGTCGACCGCACGACATCGAAACGCGCGCGAGCGCTGTCCCCCCCGCGAGCAACGCGACGCAAAGCAACAACGCAGCGACGGATCGTCCGAACAACACCGCGCTGCCCGCGGACATCGCAACATCCGCAATCAGCGCCACGCGAGCCGATGCGCGGACCGCGGCGCAAAACGTCACCGAAACGCAAAGCAGCGCAGCCGCTCAACCAGCCGAGTCGGAAACTCAATCGAAGAGTTCCCGGAGCCGGTCGAGGAAGCCCTTGACGCGCGGCGAGACATCGGCGCCGGTTTCCCGTGCGAAGTCTTCCAGCAGCTCGCGCTGGCGCGCATTCATGCGGGTCGGCACCTCCACAAAGATGTGCACGTACTGGTCGCCGCGACGTCCGGACGACCGCATCTCGGGCAAGCCCTTGCCGCGCAGGCGCATCACCTTGCCGTTTTGCGTGCCTTCGGGAATGCGCAGGCTCACCTTGCCGCTCAGCGTGGGAACATCCACCTCGGCGCCCAGCGCAGCCTGGGTAAAGGCCACCGGCGCCTCGCAGTGCAGGTCGATGCCGTCGCGCTGAAACAGCTCGTGGGGACGAATGCGCACCACCACGAAGAGGTCCCCCGGCGGGCCGCCCGCCAGTCCCGCCTCGCCCTCGCCCTGCACCCGCAGGCGCATGCCGTCTTCCACGCCGGCGGGGATGCGCACCTGGATTTTCTTCTGCCCCTCGCGGCGGCCGCTGCCGCGACATTCCCGGCACGGGTCGGAGACATCCATGCCCTCGCCATCGCATGCCTCGCAGGTGCGGCTCATGCGGAATATTCCCTGCCGAAACATCACCTCGCCGTCGCCGCCGCAGCGTTCGCAATGCGCGGGCGGCTCTCCCGTGCGCGTGCCAAAGCCCTTGCAGGGCTCGCAGGGCATCATCTTCGGCAGGGTGAGGTCTGCGCTGCAGCCTTCCAGGACATCTTCCAGGTCGATCTCGTGGGCATAGCGCAGGTCGGCGCCGCGCCCGCGGCTGCGACGCGCCCGGCCGGCGCCCGCGCCGAACAGGTTTTCGAAAATGTCCCGGAAGTCGCCCAGGTCGGCGAAGTCCGCAAAGCCCCCGGCAAAGCCGCCCGCGTCGCCCGGGCCGGCGCCGGAAAGGCCCGCGTGTCCGAACTGGTCGTAGCGGCGCCGCTTTTCGGGGTCGGAGAGAATCGCGTACGCCTCGGAGGCCTCCTTGAACTTCCGCTCGGCCTCCGCATCGTCCGGGTTGCGGTCCGGGTGATGCTGCATCGCCAGGCGCCGGTAGGCCTTCTTGAGTTCTTCGTCAGAGGCGCTGCGTTCGGCGCCGAGCACGTCGTAGTAGTCGCGCTTGCTCACAGGTGGGGCTCCGTCTTTGGGGAAGTGTGGTTACCGGGCTCGGCGGCGCAAGCCCGGCCCGCGGGGCGCCTGCGGGGGCGCGGGCTTGCCTGCGATGCGTTCGGCCTGCGATACCTGCGGCCTGCGGCGGCGGCTGCGCGCCCCGGCGGCGAGTGCGGATCAGCGCGGCAGCCCGTGCGCCGATTCGTCGCCCGAAGCAGCCTGCGTGGTGGACTGCGATTCAGCCGGCCCGTCCTGCGCGACCGATCCATCCTGCCGGGCCGGGTTTTCCTGCGACGCGGCCTGCGACCCAACCGACCCGTCCTGCGCGACCGATCCGTCTTGCCCGGTCGGGTTTTCCTGCGGCCCGGTCGGCCCGCGCTGCGACCCGGCCTTCGCCTTCGCCACCACCACCCGGGCCGGGCGCAGCAGCCGTTCGTGCAGCAGGTAGCCCTTTTGCAAAACCTCGATCACGGCGCCCTCCGGGTGCTCCGCGCTCTCCACCTGCGACATCGCTTCGTGCAGCTTCGGGTCGAAGGGCATGCCTTGCGCGGGCGCCGGGGAAAGCCCGTGCTTTTGCAGGGCGTCGAAAATGCCGCGCGCCACCAGCTCGAACCCGCGCGTCGCCTCTGCAACGCCTTCCCCGGCGGGCGCCTCGCCGTCCGCGGCCTGCACGTAAGCGACCGCGCGCTCCAGATCATCGAGCGCCTGCAGCAAATCTCTGAGCAGGTTTTCCGAACCATAGCGCAGCGCCTGCTGCCGCTCAGCCGCGGTGCGCTTGCGGTGATTTTCGAAGTCGGCTGAAAGGCGCAGCAGGCGCTCACGCAGCGATTCGTTTTCCTGCTCGATGCGGCGTGCGGCGGCCTCCGGGCCTTCGCCGGCGTTCCCGGCTTCGGCTTCGCCCGGCGCTTCGTGCATTCCTTCGTCGCCCTCCGCGCCCGCGTTACGGGCAGACGCTTCGTGCGCGCCGCCCGCATCCGCGCTCGCAGCCTCGCCTTCGGCGCCGGCGGCATGCCCGGTATCCGGCGCCCCGCCTTCGCCGCCCGCGCCCGCACCCGCGCCTTCGCCCGGCGCGGATGTCTGCGCCGTCGCCTGCGCTTCCGCGTCCGACGCGTCCGACACGTCCGGCGCGCCCGCCTGCTGGTCGGCCCCGCGTTTCGTTTTGCCCCACCCGGTCACGCGCTTTGCATCTCCATCTCCGTCAGGAGCTGGGACATGTAACCGACCATGGGGATCACGCGCGCATAGTCCATGCGAGAAGGCCCGATCACGCCGACCGCGCCGAGAGGCGTGCTCTCGCTGCCGCAGGCCGCCGCCACCAGCGCACAGTGCTGCAGCTCCGGGTCGCCCATGTCGGCGCCGATGGCCACCTGCACACCGCCACTCGCCGTGAGCGAATCGAGAATTTCCATCAGCCGCGTCTTTTCCTCGACGGCGCCCAGCAGTGCATAGAGGCGCTCCGGGTCGCGAAACTCGGGATGGTCGAGCAGCACGCGCGGGGCGCCCAGCACCACGTCCTCTTCTTCCAGCGCGCCGCGCCCGTCGGCAGGGACATCCAGAATGCGCATCAGCAAACGCTCCGCGCGCGAACGCAGCAGCGCCACCTCGCGCAGCAGGCGCGCGCGCACCCGCACCAGAGTCTGGCCCGCCACACGCTCGGAAAGCAGCGAGGAAATGCGGTCGAGTTCGGCCTGGTCGTTCTCGCCCGGCGCTTCAATCACGCGCTGGTAGGCGCGGCCGCCTTCCGAAACCAGTACAGCCAGCACCCGCTCGCGCGACACGCGCACCAGGGAAAGGCGCCGCAGCAGCAGGCGCGAAAGACGCGGCGCGCGGAAAAAACCGAGCTGGTGGGTGCGCTCCGAGAGCAATCGCGTGGCGGTTTTGCCCACGTCGCCGGCGGGTTCGCCCTGGATGTGCGCTTTCAGTTCGCGCTTTTCGTAGGGGCCGATTTCCCTGGGCGACAGGCACTGCGAAAGGAACACGCGCAGCCCGGCCTCGGTGGGGACGCGCCCGGAAGAATGGTGGGTCTTGCCGACCAGGCCGAGCGCCGAAAGCGAACTCATGGTGTTGCGCACGCTCTGCGGAGAGAGGCGCATCGGCAACAGCGCAGAGACGGTATCCGACGCAACCGGGATGCCCGCCCCGACATAAAAGGACACCAGCGCGTGCAGCACGCAGCCCTGTCGCTCCGAGAGCACCGGCAGCAGCCCGGCCCCCCTGCGCTCTTTTTGATATGCCGCCACTCGCGCCACCTCCCATCCGCGGGACAGGCCGTGAAGGTACCAGAAGGAAGCAGCCCGGTCAGCGCGTGCCTGTGCTGCGGGCCCGCATCGCAGCGAGGGCCGGGACATGACATCCGGGGCCGGCGCGGCGCCGCGCAATGGGCTGACGGGAAAAAGCCGGGGAGAGAGCGCCAGAACCGTCCGGAAAGTGTCATGAAAGGGGCCGGAATCTGTCATGAAAGAGGAAAAATGTGTCGTAAAAGAGGCTGAAAATGTCGTCGCGGGAGGAGAAATATGTCATGAAAGAGGAAATTGTGTCGTGAAAGAGGCTGAAAACGTCATCACGGGAGAGGAATTGTGTCATGAAAGAGGGTGAAAATGTCATCACAGGAGGGGAAATGTGGCATGTAAGAGGAAATT
>CAZJXU010000346.1:0-16780 GCA_964550095.1 uncultured Spirochaetales bacterium
GAACAGGATACCGCAGGCCGGGCGCCGCCTTTCAGAGCACCCGGCGCAGGTAACGGCCGGTGTGGCTGCGCTTGCTGCGCGCGACTTTTTCGGGCGTTCCGACGGCCACGACCTCTCCGCCGGCGTCGCCGCCTTCCGGGCCGAGGTCGATTACGAAGTCGGCGCTGCGAATCACATCCAGGTTGTGCTCGATGACCACCACCGTGTTGCCCTGCTCCACCAGGCGGTCCAGCACGGCCAGCAGCTTTTTCAAATCGTCGAAGTGCAAGCCGGTGGTGGGCTCGTCCAGGATGTAGAGCGTGCGCCCTGTGGCGCGCTTGGAAAGTTCGCGCGCCAGCTTGATGCGCTGCGCTTCGCCGCCGCTCAGCGTGGGCGAAGACTGGCCGAGCTTGACATAGCCGAGCCCCACTTCCGCCAGCGTGCGCAAGCCCGCCATCACCTTGGGCTGGTTCGCAAAAACTTCCAGCGCTTCGTCCACGGAGAGGTCGAGCACCTCGGCGATGTTCCTCCCCTTGAATGCAACGCGCAGGGTGGCGTCGTTGAAGCGTTTGCCGGAACACACTTCGCAGGGCACGAAAACATCGGCCAGGAAGTGCATCTCGATGCGCTTTTCGCCGTCGCCTTCGCAGGCTTCGCAGCGCCCCCCCTTGACGTTGAAGGAAAAGCGGCTCGGCGTGTAGCCGTAGGCGCGCGCTTCCCTGGTCTGCGCGAAGACCTTGCGGATTTCGTCGAACACCTTGGTGTAGGTGGCGGGGTTCGAGCGCGGGGTGCGGCCGATCGGGCGCTGG
Organism: uncultured Spirochaetales bacterium; assembly: GCA_964550095.1. Taxonomy (GTDB): domain Bacteria; phylum Myxococcota_A; class UBA9160; order UBA9160; family UBA6930; genus JAHRAN01. The sequence continues at coordinate 789 of CAZJXU010000346.1, forward strand.
TCGATGTCTATGACTTTGTCGATGTACTGCATGCCGCGGATGCGCCGGTGCTTGCCGACCGCTTCGTTGCTTCCGTAAAAGGCGCGGCGCAGGGCGGGGTACAGCACGCCGTTGATCAGCGTGCTCTTGCCGGCGCCGGAAACGCCGGTAACGGCAATGAAGCATTCCAGCGGAAGTTCCACCTCCACCTTTTTCAGGTTGTTCTGCTCGGCCCCTTCCAGCACCAGGCGCCGGCCGTTGCCCTTGCGCCGCCGGGCGGGCGTTTCGATGCGCTCCTTGCCCGAGAGGTAACGCCCTGTCAGAGAGCGCTTCGCTTTGCGCAGCACGGCGGGCGTCCCCGAAAACACCACGCTGCCGCCGCTGATTCCCGCGCCGGGGCCGAAGTCGAGCACGTGGTCCGCCGCTTCGATGGTTTCCTGGTCGTGCTCGACCACGATCACGGTGTTGCCGATGTCGCGCAGGCGCTTCAGGGTGGCGAGCAGGCGGTCGTTGTCGCGTTGATGCAGCCCGATGGAAGGCTCGTCCAGAATGTACAGCACGCCGGTCAGTTCGCTGCCGATCTGGCCGGCCAGGCGAATGCGCTGGCTCTCGCCCCCCGAGAGCGAAGGGCCGAGGCGGTCCAGCGTCAGGTAGCCGAGGCCCACGTTCAGCAGAAAGCCCAGCCGGCCGAGCGTTTCCTTGACCACCTCTTCGGCGATGATGCGCTCGCTGCGCGTGAGCTTCAGCTTGCTGATGAAGTCGTGCGCCTGTTCGATGGTGCGCCCCGAAAGGTCGGGCAGGGTTTCTCCGTTTACACGGACGGCGCAGGACTCCGGGCGCAGCCGCCTGCCCGCGCAACTGGAGCAGTCTTTCTCCGAGAGGTAGCGCATGTAGTAGCGGCGCATGCCCTCCGACTTGGTCTGCCGAAAGCGGCGGTACATGGCGGGCAGGATGCCTTCGAAGCGGCGCTTGAATTCAAAGCTGCCGGTTTTCATTTGCACCTTGGTGAGAATGCGGCCCTCGGTTCCATGCAGCAGCAGCGTGCGATGCTTCTTCGGCAGTTTGTTCCAGGGGCGGTCCATGTTGATTTTGTGACGGCGCGCGATGTTGTGGATCAGCGAGCCCGTCCAGCTGTCTTCCCGTTCGACCGCGCTCGCCCAGGGCTCGATGGCGCCTTCGCGCAGGCTCTTGGAAGGGTCGGGCACCACGAGTTCCGGATCCATTTCCGGCTTGGTGCCGAGGCCGTTGCAGTCTGGACACATGCCGAGCGGCGAGTTGAAGGAAAAACTCTGCGGCGAGAGTTCCGGAAAGCCGATGTCGCAGTGCGGGCAGTGCAGGCTCTCGGAGTAAAGCCGCTCTTCGCCGCCGACGATGGAAACCAGCAACAGGCCGTTGCCCTTTTTCAGGGCGGTCTCCACCGAATCCGAAAGACGCGCTGCAAACTTCGCGTCCTTCTTCTTCGGCGCGACCAGGCGATCCACCACGATGTCGATGGTGTGCTTGCGTTTTTTGTCCAGCGCGGGCAGCGCGTCGTCGCGCACGATGTCGCCGTCGATGCGAAAGCGGCTGAAGCCTTCGCGCAGCGTTTCGTGAAGCAGCTCCCGGTATTCGCCCTTGCGGCTTTCGACAATGCGCGCCAGCAGCATGAATTTGGTTTCCGGTTTCAGCTCGAGCAGGCGCTCGGTCACTTCGGCGGCGGAAAGCTGCTCCACCGGGCGCTCGCAGCGGTGGCAGTGCTGAACGCCGATGCGCGCCCACAGCACGCGCAGGTAATCGGAAATTTCGGTGATGGTGCCTACGGTGGAACGCGGGTTGTTGCTCGCCGCTTTCTGCTCGATGGAAATGGTCGGCGAGAGACCGCGTATCAATTCGTAGCGCGGCTTTTCCATCTGCCCGAGGAACTGGCGCGCGTAGGCGGAGAGCGATTCCACGTAGCGCCGCTGCCCTTCGGCGTAAATGGTGTCGAAGGCCAGGCTCGATTTGCCGCTGCCCGACGGGCCGGTGAACACCACCAGCCGGCGCTTGGGGATTTTCGCGTTGACGCGCTTCAGGTTGTGCTCGGCGGCGCCGCGCACTTCCAGGTATTCGGTGTTGCCGGGGGGCATGGGGCGGGGTTTTCCTTCGCTGCGGGGCGCGGGCGTTTCAGGCGCGCGGGCCGGCGGGTTGTTCGGGTGGAGCTTGCGGGTGAAGTTTACGGCTTCGCGGGTCGGCGGGTGTTTGCAGGTTCTACAGGTTTGCGGGTTCTGCGGGTGGGGCACCGGCGCGGAGTTTCAGGCTTTCCGGCGCGCCCCGCCAGTCGTTGCTAAGCAAGGGGGTGTGGAAATTGCCGCACTGGTAACGAGTTTGCTGATTCTGACCCTGGCCGCCGTGCTGCAGGGCTTCCTGGGCTTTGGCTTCGGCCTGCTGGCGATGACCGCCCTGGCCTTCCAGTTCGAGCTGACCCACGCGGCCGGGGTGGTCAACCTGGGCGGCATCCTGGTGTCTGCCGGCGGCGCGTTTCGGCTGCGCCGCGCGGTCCTGTGGCCCACCGTGGCCCGCTACCTGCCCGGCATTCTGGTGGGCGTGGCGCTGGGCCTGCTGGCGCTCGGCCGCTTCGACGGCGCGCTGATGCTCTCCGCGCTGGGTCTGGTGGTGGTCGCCATTGCAGCCTGGAACCTGGTGAAGCCGCGGCGCCTGCCGGACACCGGCCTGGCCGCGCACCTCACCCTTCCGGTCGGCCTGCTCAGCGGCTTCCTCGGCGGCGCCTTCAACACGGGCGGCCCGCCCCTGGTGACACACCTGTACATGCGGGACGAAAGCCCCGACGCGCTGCGCGGCACGCTGCAAATTCTCTTCCTCAGCATTTCGCTTTCGCGCGCGCCGATGGCCTGGAGCCAGGGCCTGATGGGCGAGGATATCCTGCTTCACGCGATGTTCGCGCTGCCCTGCGTGCTGCTCGGCCTGGGTGCGGGGCTGCAGCTCGGGCGCCGGGTTTCGCCGGCGCGCTTTCGACGCAGCGCCTGGGTCGGGCTGGGCGTGCTCGGCATCGCCCTGTTTGCAAGCGCGCTGGAAGAGCACTAAGCACGGCGGGCGGCCCGCATCAAACAAGAAGGTTCAACATGGCGAAGTGTCGCTACTGCAAAGAAGCCGCGGGCTTTCTGCGCTTTAGTCACGCGGCGTGCCGCGAGGCGTACAAGGAGGCCCTGCCCCGCATCGATGCGCTGATGCGCGGCACGGAAGGGCTCTCGCCCGAGGCGGCGGGCGAAGCGCTGGCGCACGCCGCGCAAAAGGGGCGCGTGCACGGGAAGCGCCTCACGCGGGCGCTCGCGCGCAGTTGGAACAGCATCGTGAAGGAAGCGCTGGCGGGGGGCGGCGTGTTCAGCCGGGAAGAAGAGGCGCGGCTGGACGCGCTGCTCGCGCGCTTCGACATCACGCGGAGGGACATCGAGCGCGATGGAATATGGCGCGAGGTGCTCGCCGCGCGGCGCCGCCGGGCCGAGCAGCGCATTGTGGAAATCGTGCGGGGCTGCGTGGACCGGATCATGCACCCGGGTGCCGGGGGCGCAGCCGGCGCGACGCAGGAAACGCTGGAGCAGGCCGAGGCGCGTGCGAAGGAGATCGCGGCGCTGGAACAGTTCGAGGGCGGCGCGCTGCGCCGGGTCATCGGCAGGGGCTGGGTGACGCAGCTCGACCGCGCGCTCGCCGACAACCTGCTGAGCGTGGAGGAAGAACGCGGGCTGGTGCACACCGCCCGGCACTTCGGGCTCGACCCGGAGCCGGTGGGCGAGGCCGACGACTACATGCGGCTGCTGAAAGCCGGCACGCTGCGCGACCTCACCGAAGGGAAAACTCCGGGGCGCGTGAATTTTTCCAACCTGCACCACTTTCGCCTGCAAAAATCCGAAACGATGATCTGGCTGTTCCAGGACGTGAGCTACAGCAAGCTGCGCAAGCGGCGCGAGTTCCAGGGCCGCAGCGCGGGCATGAGCGTTCGCGTCGCACGGGGCGTGTATTTCCGCACCGGCGGCTTCAAGGGCTACCCGGTCGAATACGAAGAGATGACATACGAAGACACCGGGATGCTGGGTGTCACCACCAAGCACATTTACTTCGGGGGGAGTCGCAAGCGCTTTCGCATCCGCCACGACCGCATCGTGAGCATCGAGCCCTACTCCGACGGCATCGGCGTTCAGCGCGACGGGGTGCGCGCGATGCCTGAGTTGTTCGAAGTCCGGGACGGCTGGTTCATCTACAACCTGCTGAGCAACATCGAGCTGCTCTGATCCGCCGCGCCGACCTCACCGGCTACCAGCCGCGCAGGTCCACTTCCCAGGTCTCCAGCACCTGTTCGTCTTCCACCAGGCAGACGCGCTCGTGCATCGCCAGCGTCGGGTCCACGTGGGCGGGCCGCACGCGCACGCGCTCGCCCGGGCGCAGCCGGCCTTCGGGCGCAAAGGTGATGTGTTCGTCGGAGCAGAACCAGACGGCCGCGCCGTCTATTTCGGGGTTGCCGTGGTCCATGCCGAGCGCTTTGAGTCCGCAGTCCGCCACCGCGAATTTTTCCGAAACCGAAAGCACGGTGGCAAGCACGCCCAGCGCCTGTTCGAAAGGCAGGTCGAGCTTGGCGTAGGCGGTGTCCATCAGCGCGTAGGAGCCAGCCTGGATTTCCGTGGCGGCCCGGTTCAGGTCGTAAGTGCCGGTGCCGCCGGCGGAGATCACTTCGCCGCCCACTTCGCCATGCGCCTTCAGCAGCAACTGCATGGCTTGCTGCACGCCCGCGTCGCGCTCGGCGCGGCCCTCCACCAGCATCAGGTGGCCTTCGTAACCCATCACGCCGCGAACATGCAGGCCTTTGCTGCGCGCCTGCTCCGCCAGGCGGGCCGCCAGTTCCGGCGCGCAGCCGCAGCGCGGCAGCCCCACGTTGACATCCACCAGCACTTCCTCGATGCCGGCTTTGGCCGCGGCCATGAGGGTCTGCTCCGAATCAATGGCCACGGTGATGCGGGCGCCCGAGCCCTTGAGGGCGGCCAGCGCCGCGAGGCGACCGGGGTCGAGCAGCTCGTTGGCGAGCAGCAGGTCGGCGCCGAGGCCGGCCGCGGCCATGCCCAGCGCCTCGCGCGCGGTGGCGCAGGTGAAGGCCTGGTGGCCGTGCGCCGCCTGGCGCCGCGCCAGGGCGGTGCACTTGTGGGCCTTCACGTGCGGGCGCAGCCGGGACCCCGGCAACGCGCGCGACATTTCGCGCAGGTTGCGCTCGAGCAGGGCCGCGTCGATCAGCAGCGCGGGGGTCTCAAGTTCGGAAACGCGCATGGCAACAAGTGTACACGCAGACGGCGGCGGCGGGAAATTGAAAAGACGCGGGTGCTGGCGGGCCGCAACAAGGACGATGGGGGCGGGCCGGGAAACAGGCGCTGCCCTGGACGTGAAAAACGCGGCGGTCGGCAGGCTTCAGGAAAGACGGCGCGAGCCGCGAGCCGCAAAACACGCGGCGCGATCAGTAAAACATGCTGCAGGCCCGAGCTGAACCGGAAAAAACGCGGCGGGCGCGGGGCGCGAACTCAAGCGCGGCCCGGGCGCTTGAACGCCAGCCGGGCGCGGGGGCGCGAGCCGCGATCTTAAAGGTAGGTCAGCCAGCTCTCGTACTTGGCGGCGCGCCCGGCGACCACGTCGAAAAAGGCCTTCTGCAAGGTTTCGGCCGTTTTGCCGCGGCTGCCGTTGCCGATGGTGCGGTGGTCGATCTCGCGGATCGGAGTCACCTCGGCCGCGGTGCCGGTCAGGAACACCTCGTCTGCTATGTAGAGTTCATCGCGCGTGATGTCGCACTCCACCACTTCCATGCCCTTGTCGCGCGCCAGGGTGATCACCGAGGCGCGCGTGATGCCGTCCAGCACCGTCGGCAGGGCGGGGGTCTTGATCACGCCGTCGCGCACCACGAAGATGTTTTCGCCGCTGGCCTCGCTGACGCGTCCGCGCGTGTCGAGCATGATGGCTTCGTCGTAACCGTCCAGCAGCGCTTCGCGCTTGGCGAGGATGGAGTTCACGTAGTCGCCGCAGGTTTTGCCCTTGGTCATCTTCGAGTTTTCAAAGTGCCGGGCGTAGGAAGATACGCGCGCACGGATGCCGCGCTGCAAGCCCTCTTCGCCGAGGTAGGCGCCCCAGGGCCAGGCGACCACGGCGGCGCGCACGGTGTTGCCTTCCGGGTTCAGGCCCATGGAGCCCGTGCCGAGAAACACCAGCGGCCGCACGTAGCCCTCTTCGAGCTGGTTGGCGCGCAGGCATTCGATCACCACGCTTTGCAGTTGCTCCGGCGGGTAGGGCATTTCCATCAGGTTGATGCGCGCGGATTCGTAGAGCCTGCGTATATGCTCGGGCAGGCGGAACAGCGCGCCGCGACCGGCGTCGGTGCGGTAGCAGCGGATGCCCTCGAAAATGCCGAGGCCGTAGTGCAGGGTGTGGGTCAGGATGTGTACCTGCGCCTGGTCCCAGTCGAGCCATTCGCCGTCCAGCCAGATTTTCTTGCCCTGAATCTCGTCGCCCATGCTTGACCTCGCCCTTTTGCGCGCCGCCGGAGCCCCCCGCCGCCGGTCGCTGTTTCGGGGCGGGAACTTACCGACCTTTGCCCGTGAGCGCATCCTGACCGCATCGGGTCGATTTTTTCCGGATTCAGCCGGGGAGCGGCGGGCGGGGGAGGCTGTACGTGAAGTTGGGCTTACGGAAATTGGGCTTGGCTAGCGGGGCGTGGCAGCCGTGCGATGTTGGCTGCTGACTAAGTGGCCGTTTCGACCGGTCTCCGCCTGGCGGCGGCGGAGGCTGTACGTGAGGCTGGGCTCGCGGGATTCGGCCTGGCTGCCGAATCGCTTCAGCCGTGCGGCGTTGGCTGCTGACTGCGTGGCCGTTTCGGCCGCCCGCTCCTTTCCCGGGTTTCAACCTGGCAACCGAGCCGCTTCAGCCATGCGGCGTTGGCTGCTGACTGCGTGGCCGATACGGGCGGCCCCTATTTAGGACGACACACCCCGTTTCAGGACGACACAGCCGTTCAAGGACGAGACAAATGCGCCGCCAGTTTCCCGGGCCCCGGCGCGTGCACCACGCCGTGTTCGGTGATCAGCGCAGCCACCAGCCGGGCCGGCGTGATGTCGAATGCCGGGTGCCGAACGGGCACGCCCGGCGGGGTCAGGCGGCGGCCGGCCAGCAGTGCAACCTCTTCGGGGGCGCGCTCTTCGATGGGGATCTGCGCGCCGCTCTCGGTATCCAGGTCGATGCTCGAACTCGGCGCAGCGACGTAGAAGGGAATCCCGTGCGCCTGCGCGAGCAGGGCCAGGCCGTAGCTGCCGATTTTGTTGGCCACGTCGCCGTTGGCCGCCACGCGGTCGGCGCCGATCAGCACCACGTCCACTTCGCCCTGCTGCATCATCCAGGCCGCCATGTTGTCCGTGATCACCGTCACCGGAATGCCGTCGCGTTCGAGTTCCCAGGCTGTGAGCCGCGCACCCTGCAGGTACGGGCGGGTTTCGCAGGCCAGCACGGATGTCCGCCGCCCGGAGCGGGCAGCGCTGCGCACCACGCCCAGCGCGGTGCCGTAGGCCGCGGTGGCCAGCGCGCCGGCGTTGCAGTGGGTGAGCACGCGGGCGCCGTCCGCCAGAAGCGGCGCGCCGGCGGCGCCGATCGCGCGGCAACAGGCTGCGTCCTCTTCCAGGATTTTCAGCGCTTCGCGCGTGAGGGCTTTGGCGATTTCCGCGCCGGAACGGCCCGCGGCGCGCTGCGCTTGCTCACGGCAGGCCTCCATGCGCGCCAGCGCCCAGGCCAGGTTGACTGCCGTGGGCCGGGTTTCGGCCAGCAGTTTTTGCGCGGCGGCGAGTTCCCGCGCCAGCGCTTCCCCGTCTGCCCCGCGCTCTGTAGCCCGGCGCGCTGCCAGCGCCATGCCGAGTGCGGCAGCGCAGCCGATGGCGGGCGCGCCGCGCACCGCCAGTTCCCGAATCGCGCGCGCGACATCGGAAACCTCCGCGCAGACCAGCACGCGCTCTTCGCCCGGCAGCAGGCGCTGGTCGATCAGCGACACGCCCGCATCGCTCCAGGCGAGGGTGAACCAGTCGCCGCCACCGCCGCTGCCGCTCAAGAGTCGCTCCGCCGGTTGCGCGCGCCGGGGCTTTGCGGGCGCGCAGCAAATAGACAAAGGCCCGGCACGGGTTCAGCGCTCCAGCTCGGCGAGCAGCAGTTCGCGCACCCGCGCCGGGTCGGCCTTGCCCTGCGTGGCCTGCATCACCTTGCCGATCAAGAAGTTGAGCGCCTTGGCGTCGCCGGATTCGTAAGTGGCCTTTGCATTGGGGTTCCCTTCGATGGCGGCCCGTACCTGCGCTTCGAGTTCATCGCCTCCCGTCACGGCTTCGAGCCCGCGCTCCTGCACCAGCGCTTCCGGGTCGCCCCCCGCAAACAGCAGCTCCGCCAGCAGATCGCGTCCGCTGCGGGCCGTCAGGCGCCCGCTTTCCACCAGGCGGGCCAGGGCCGCGTAGTGTTCAGCGGAAAGGCGGATGTCCTCTGCCTGCGCATCCTTTGCAGCGAGCAGGCCCAGCACGTCGCGGGCCGTCCAGTTGGCAAGCAAGGCGGGCGGGCCGCCTGCACGCAGCGCCGCTTCGAACCAGTCGGCCAGCGCGCGCTGCGCCGTCAGCACGCGCGCCGCATTCTCGGCCAGGCCGAACTCGCGCTGGAAGCGCGCGCGGCGCGCACCGGGCAGTTCCGGCAGGGCCGCGCGAACCGCTTCGATGAACTGCGGCGAAAGCGTGAGCGGCAGAAGATCCGGGTCGGGGAAGTAGCGGTAGTCGTCCGCGTTTTCCTTGCTGCGCATCACAAAGGTGCGGCCGCTCCCGGCGTTGTAGCCCACCGTCGCCTGCTCCACGGCGCCGCCTGCATCCAGCCGCTCCGCCTGCTCTTCGATTTCGCAGCGCAGAGCGTCCGCCACAAAGCGAAAGGAGTTGAGGTTCTTGATCTCGCGCCGCGTGCCGAGTTCTGCTGCGCCGGGGCGACGCAGCGAAACATTGGCGTCGCAGCGAAACTGCCCCTTTTCCATGTCGCAGTCGCTGCTGCCGATGCAGCGCAGAATTTCGTGCAGCGCGCGCAGGTACGCGACCGCCTCTTCGGGCGAACGCATGTCGGGATCGGAAACGATTTCCACCAGGGGCACGCCTGCGCGGTTCAGGTCCACGCGGCTCACGCGCTCCCCTTCGTGCAGCAGCTTGCCTGCATCTTCTTCGATGTGAATGCGGGTGATGCCGATGCGCTTCTCGCCCGCGTCGCTTTCGATGTCGATGTGGCCGTCGCTGCACAGCGGCTCTTCGTACTGCGAAACCTGATAGCCCTTGGGCAGGTCGGGGTAGAAGTAGTTTTTGCGCGCGAAGATGGAGCGTTCATTCACGGTGCAGCGGGTCGCAAGGCCCGCGCGCACCGCCAGCTCCACGGCCCGGCCGTTCAACACGGGCAGCGCGCCGGGCAGCGCCAGGCACAGCTCGCTGACGTTGGCGCCCGCCGCGGCGCTCTCCGCCACCGGGGCGCTGCAGAAGAGTTTGCTGCGCGTGCGAAGCTGCACGTGCACTTCCAGGCCGATCACCACTTCGTAGCCCTTGTGCGCGTTCACAGGGGCGGCCTTTGCAGGTGATGGTCGGTGCGCTGCTGATAGGCATGCGCCGCGCGCAACACGAGGGTGTCGGCGAGCGGCGGGCCCAGGAGCTGCAGCCCAACAGGCAGGCCGCCCTGAAAACCGCAGGGGAGCGAAATCGCGGGCAGGCCAGCCAGGTTGGCAACCACGGTGAACAGGTCCGCCCGGTACATGGAGAGCGGGTCCCGGTCGCGTTCGCCCAGGGCGAAGGCCGTCTCCGGCGTGGTGGGCAGCGCGATTACGTCGCAGTCCGCAAAGGCCGCGTCGAAGTCACGGCGCAGCAGCGTGCGCAGTTGCTGCGCCTTGCGGTAGTAGGCGTCGTAGTAACCGGCGGAGAGCACGAAGGTTCCCAGCAGCACGCGCCGCTTGACTTCGTCGCCGAAACCTTCGGAGCGGGAGGCCTCGTACATGTCGTCCACGCCGCCGCCTTCCGTGTGCGCGCGATGGCCGTAACGCACGCCGTCGAAGCGGGCCAGGTTGCTGGAGGCCTCGGCGGTGCACACCAGGTAGTAGGCTGCTATGCCGTGGCGCAGGCGCGGCAGCGAAACTTCGCGCACCTCTGCGCCCGCCGCTTCGTACTCGGCCAGCGCGGTTTCGACGCAGCCCAAAACACCCGGGTCCACCCCTGCAAGCCGGGCGAGTTCCCGGGGCAGGCCGATGCGGAGCTCCGAAGCGGCGCCCCCCTCCTCCAGCGCTTTGCGGCTGGCCGGCGCGGGCTCGGGCAGGGTGGTGGAATCGCGCGGGTCGGCGCCGCTGATCACGTCCAGCAGCGCCGCGCAGTCCGCCGCGCTGCGGCCCATCGGCCCCACCTGGTCGAGCGAAGAGGCGAATGCGACCAGGCCGAAGCGCGAAACGCGCCCGTAGGTGGGTTTCATGCCCACGATGCCGCAAAAGGCCGCGGGCTGGCGAATGGAACCCCCGGTGTCGCTGCCCAGCGCCAGCGGCGCAATGCCCGCCGCCATCGCCGCTGCGCTGCCGCCCGAAGAACCGCCCGGCGCGTGCGCGGTGTTCCAGGGGTTGCGGCTGGCGCCGTGCACCGAGTTTTCGGTGGAGGAGCCCATCGCGAATTCATCCATGTTGCTGCGCGCCATGATCACGGCGCCGGCCGCTTGCAATCTGGCGACCGCGGTGGCCGAAAAGGGCGAGCGGTAGCTCTCCAGCATGCGCGAGGCGCAGGTCGCCGGTTCGCCCGCCTGCACGATGTTGTCCTTGATCACCAGCGGAATGCCGTCGAGGGGCGAAAGCGCGCGCCCTTCGCGGCGGCGTTCGTCGGCTGCCGCGGCTTCGGCCAGCGCGGCCTCGCGGCGCGGGTGCAGGAGCGAACGCAGCGTGTCTTCCACCGCGTCGGCGCGGGCGAAGGCCGTTTCAAGCAGCGCGACGCTGGTGGTCCGGCCTGCGTCGAGCGCGGCATTCAGTTCCGAAAGCGAGCCGACCGGGGCAGCGGCCGTCATGCCGGGTCTTCTTCTTCGGATTCGAGTACGCGCGGCACGACGAAACAGTCGCCGTCGCGCGCGGGCGCACGCGCCAGCACCGCTTCTGCGGAAAATTCGTCATCGCTCGCGGCCGCATCTTCGCGCAGCGGGGCTCGCCACTCTGCGACGTGCGAGGTGGGCGGCACGCCTTCGGTATCCACCTGTTCCAGCTGCGCCACGAAGTCGAGGATGGAGGCAAGGTCCTTCAGCATGGCTTCGGCCTGCGCCTCGTCGAAGCGGAGGCGGGCGAGCCGGGCGGTGCGCTCGAAGGTCTGGCGGTCGATACGGGGCATCGGCGCGGAAATTAGCAACTCCGGGCGGTCGATGATCCGCTTTGCGGCGGGCGCCGGGCGCGAGAGGCGATTTGACGATTCGTGGACGATGGGGCCGGTCGGTGTTAGACTACGCCCACTTTGGACACAGAAGCGAATATCTTCGAGCAACTGCCCGAGTACCTGCAGCACGGCATCAAGGAACTCGGCTGGAGCGAGCCGATGCCGGTGCAGGCGCGCGCCATCCCGGCGATGCGCGGCGGCGGCGACGTGATCGTGCAGGCGCGCACCGGCAGCGGCAAGACCGGGGCCTTCGGCGTGCCGATCGTGGCCGAAGTAGAGCCCGAGCGGCTCGAGATCCAGGCGCTGGTGCTGGCGCCCACGCGCGAGCTGGCCAACCAGATCACCCGGGAGCTGGAAGTGCTGGGGAGGGCGCGCGGCGTACGCGTGCTGCCGGTCTATGGCGGCGTGGGTTACGAGGTCCAGAACCAGGCGCTGGAAAAGGGCGTGCACGTCATCGTCGGCACGCCCGGCCGCATTCTCGACCACCTGGGCAACGGCCGCATGAAGTTCGACGCGGTGAAGGTGGTCGTTTTCGACGAGGCGGACGAACTGCTTTCGCTGGGCTTCTGGCCCGACATGAAGGAAATCCGCAGCTACCTGCCGAGCCGCAAGCGGCAGTCCTGCCTCTTTTCGGCGACGATGCCCGAGCGCGTGCTGGCGCTCTCCCGCGCCTTCCTGCACGAGCCCGAGTTCATTTCCATGGTGGGCGACCAGAGTTCGCCCGCCGAGATCGAACACTTCTACTACCTGACGAGCATGCAGGAAAAGCAGCAGCACCTGCGCACCATCATCGAGTACGAAGACCCGGAAAGCGCGATTATTTTCTGCAACACCAAGAGCGACGTGCGATTCGTCACCGGCTACCTGCAAAAGCAGGGCTTCGACGCCGACCAGATTTCCGGCGATCTCGCGCAGGCTGCGCGCGAAGCCGCCATGGCGCGCATCAAGGCGGGCGAGCTGCGCCTGCTGGTCGCAACCGACGTGGCGGCGCGCGGCATCGACATCAGCGACCTCAGCCACGTTATTTCCTACTCCGCGCCGGAGTCGCCCGAGGTGTATGTGCACCGCACCGGGCGCACCGGGCGCGCGGGCAAGGCGGGCATCGCCATTTCGCTGGTGAGCGGCCTGGACGTGGGCAACTTCCGCAACCTGCAAAAGGTCAACGCCATTGAAATCAGCGAGCGCGCGCTGCCGACGGAGCAGGAGATCCGGGAGCGGCTGAGCAGCAGGCTGGCGGTGAAGGTGGAGCACGAAATCCGGCACATCCCGCTTCGAGAGCGCGAGTTCAAGGTGGACCGCTGGATTCCGGTGGTGCGCGAGATGGCCGCGGGCGAAGAAGGCGTGCGCGACCTGGCCGCCGTGCTGGCATCCTACATGAAAGAGCACCGCCCCGAGACCAGCGTGAGCGAAGAGCCGGGGCAGCAGCACGCAGGCGATGCGGCCGCGCAGCAGGCGCCGCAGCGCAGCGGTTCAGAGCGGGGCGGCGGGGGAGGACGCAGGCGCGGTGGCGGCGGCGGCGGTCGCAGACGCAACGGAGGCGGAGGCCGCGGCGGCGACAGGCGACGCTGAGGGCGGGCAGCCTAATCTTCCTTTGCACTGCGCCGGCAGGGCGCGCCGAATTCAAATAACACGCTGAGGCGCGCACGCGCGGGCTCGGCCTGCGCAATCAATGTGACCGGGCTGCGCTCGTCCTGGCCGAGGGCGCGCGCGGCGCTGCGATAATCCAGCTCTTCCGAATGCAGCGCCGGGTGAAGGTCCGGCGCATCGACGTTCCAGGCCAGCGGCGCATCGCCCTCGGCCATGCGCACTTCGCGCTGCGCGCCCTGCGCAGCGAATGTGGCCCGTGCGCCCGACGCATCGGCCAGCAAAAAACGCGCGGCGCCGCCAGCCGGCCTGCACGCCAGCCATTCCAGCGCCTTGTCCACCGTGTCGAAACGCTGCAGGCAGTCCTGGGCGAGCAGCACCATCGGGGCAGCCGGTTCCAGCGCGGGCGCAAAGCTGTGCGTCGCGCTCACCGCCAGCGCCAGCCCGCACTCGTTGACGCCAAAAAGCGCGGGCACGCGCCAGGCGAGTGTGAGCTCCACGGAGCGATAGCCGGAATCCGGCTCGCTGGTGCGCAGCAGCAAATCGCCGCGCGGCGCATCGACCGCGCGAAGCAGCAGCGGCCCCCCCTGTTCGGGCGTGCGCGAAAGGGCCAGGGCCGGGCCGCGCTCCTTGCCGGCGCTGCGGTCCAGCACTTCGCGCCCCTGCAGGGCGGCCAGCGCCAGCGTGCCCACCCCGGCGCCGCGCGCCAGGCCGACGGAACGCTCCCCGGTATGCGGGAAGTAGCGCATGGTGTCGCGGCGCATGCGGCGCGCTTCTCCGCCGGGCGCAAAGCTTTCCAGCCAGCGGAAGAAGTTGAGCGGCGAGTGCTTCGGCAACACCAGCGCCGCTTCGCGCGTGATGCGGGCTGCGGCGGCCCGCCCCTGGTCAAAGCCCAGGTCTCGCGGGGCGCCGGCGCAGCGCAGTTCGGCCAGCGCGTTCACTTTGCTGCGCCGGCCCCCGCTGCTGCCGCCTCCGGCTGAGACACGACTTCGTTCAGGGAGCCCGTGCGGTAGCCCTCCAGGTCGAGGGTCACGTAGCGAAAGCCCAGGGGCTTGATGGCGGCCACGATGGCGCGCACGCAGGCCGGGTCGAGCGCGCGCTGCAGTTCATCGACTCCTATTTCAATGCGCGCGGTGTGGCCGTGGTGACGCAGTCGAAGCTGGCGAAAGCCGAGCGCGCGCAGCGCTTCTTCGCCGGCTTCCACCTGGGCCAGGCGCTCCGGGGTGACCTTGAGGCCGTAGGGGAGACGCGAGGCCAGGCAGGCGGAGGCGGGCAAATCGGCAGTGGGCAGGCCGTGTGCGCGGGAGAGCGCGCGGATTTCCTGCTTGGACAGGCCGACATCGAGAAAGGGCGAGAGCACGTCGTGTTCGCCCGCCGCCTTGTGGCCGGGACGAAAGTCGCCGAGGTCGTCCGTGTTCACGCCGTAGGCGAGGGCGTCGAAGCCGAGTTCGTCGCAGAGCGCGCCCAGCACTTCGAAGAGTTCCGTCTTGCAGAAGTAGCAGCGGTCCGGGCGGTTGGCGCGGTAGTCGGCGTTTTCCATTTCGCGGGTCTCCACGAAGCGGTGCCGCACATCGAAGTCCTGCACGAAGCGCTCAGCCAGCAGGCGGTGGCTCTCCGGGTAGGAGGGGGAGAGCGCGGTTACGGCCAGCGCGTTTTCGCCGAGCGCGCGGGAGGCCGCGTAGGCCAGGTAGGTCGAATCCACGCCGCCCGAAAAGGCCGTCATCACGCGGCCCGCGCCCTGCAGGCGTTCGGCCAGCGCACGGGCCTTGGCTTCGAGTTCCCGGGGGAGGGCGTCCATGTGGTGAGGCTAGATAAGGGCCGGGCGCCGGTCAAGCGAGAGGCGCGGGCCCGCTTGCGGAAGTGGGCCTGTCTATCGGAGCGTGGCGGCCGTGAGGAATTGGTTAGTGGTTACAGGGCCGTTTCGGCGGACCGCGGCGGTCGGCCGCAATTCAGGACGAGGCAGGTGCTATCGTATGCCGCCCAGGGGGAAGGCATGGCGAAAACCAGCGTCGGAGTGATCTTCGGGGGACGCTCGGTCGAGCACGAAATCTCCATCGACTCGGCCGGATTCATCCTGAAGCATCTCGACCCGGCCCGCTACCAGGCGCGGGCGATCGCCATCGACAAGGCGGGGCGCTGGCGGCTGGGCGAAGCGGGCGCGCCCCCCGAGGCTGCTCTGACTGGCCCCGAGGTGCTGCCGTCCCCGGCGCCCGGCGCGCGCGCGCTGCACTTCGCCAAGAACGCCGAGCAGGCAGCGGCTTTCGACGTGATGTTTCCGATTGCGCACGGGCGGGGCGGCGAAGACGGCGCGCTTCAAGGCCTTTTGGAGCTGGCGGAAATCCCCTACGTCGGTTCGGGCGTGCTGGGCTCGGCGCTGCAGATGGACAAGGACATCACAAAGCGCCTGCTGACGGCAGCAAACCTGCCCGTGATGCCCTGGCTGTGCTTTCGCAGTTGCGAAATCGAGCGTGATGCATCCGCTTGCGCCGCACGCGCACTCGGAAACTTCAGCCTGCCGCTTTTTGTCAAGCCCGCGAACTCCGGCTCGTCGGTGGGCATGAGCATGGTGAAAGAGGAAGCCGGGCTGAAGGATGCGCTGCAACACGCCGCGCAGTACGACATGAAGGTGCTGGTGGAAAAGGCGCTCGATGCGCGGGAGATCGAGTGCGCCGTGCTCGGCGACGACGAGCAGGTGGAGGCGTCGCTTCCCGGCGAGATCATTCCGGGCGGCGAGTGGTATGACTACGCGGCCAAGTACATCGACACGGACACCGTGCTCAAGACGCCGGCTGAACTGGACGAGGCGGCGACCCGCGAAGTGCAGGCGCTGGCGCGCCGGGCCTTTCGCGCGCTGGAAGGCAGCGGCATGGCAAGGGTGGACTTCTTCATCGAGCGGGGGAGCGGCGAGATCACCCTGAACGAGGTGAACAGCCTGCCTGGCTTTACGGAGATCAGCCTGTATCCGCGCCTGTGGCGGGTGAGCGGCCTGGAATACGC
>CAZJXU010000347.1:0-12736 GCA_964550095.1 uncultured Spirochaetales bacterium
GTCTGCGAACTGCTCGTCCTTCGCGTGCGGAAAGAGAAGCTGCCGCCAGTCCTGCGCCAGCCCGGCCAGGGGAGAGCCGGAGTCACGGAGCGCATCGGTTACATCGTCGCGCAGCAGCCTGCATAGCGGCGCCAGCATGTCGGCGAATGCCTTGAGATCGATTTGGCCCTGGCGATCGACGGGCAGGATCGGCTCCCAGCCGAGGAAATCGCGCAGGACCTTTTCCAGGGCGCGCGCGTCTTCCGCCGTCGCCGCATTCGCGCCATCCTCTACGACATCGCCCGAGAGACGGACGAGTTTCCCGGTTCGTTCGCCGCCCCGGTACAGCGCCCACTCGTTTCCGTCGCTGTAGAGAAGATTTGGAATGGCCGAGAAGCGTTTGAATTGTTCGCGATCACGGCCCCTGAAGCGCTCCCCGGCTGCGCCCGTGCCGGAGGCCTTGAGTTCCGCGTAGCCCGCCAGCAGCCCGCCCACCGAAACGGCGTAGTCGGGCCGACCGAGGCGTCCTTCCAGCGGCGCTTCGCCCGTGCAGACGAGGTTCTTTATTTTCCAGGCCGCCGCAGCATCCGTGAGGAAGCGCTCGAAAGGAGCGCGGAGCTGGTCTTCGGGCGCCCCTTGCACCGACGAAGACAACTTGGCAGAGACCTCCCCCGCGAAGTCTTTCAGCGCATCCCGGATCGGATCAGACTTGCTCATATTGCGATCCGGAACAGCGACTCACTTGAGCCGGGTTTCCTTGTAGAGCACGTGGCGACGCGCCTTCGGGTCGTACTTCTTCATTTCCAGCTTGTGCGGAACCTTGATCTTGTTCTTTTCCGTGGTGTAGAAGTGACCGGTGCCGGCTGTTGATTCCAGCTTGATCTTTTCGCGATTGCCTTTTTTGCCCGCCATGACGTGAGCGCCCTCCTCTATGCTTCGGGTTCGGGGACCGGCGCGCCGCTGCGCACGAATACGCGCACGCGCTTGCCTTCCTGCACTTCGCTTCGGAAGCGGCCCGGCTTGTTGTCGGAAGGATCGACCAGCATCACGCAGGAGGCGTCGATGAAGCCCTCCTTCTCGACGATGCCGCCGGTGCGCGAGCCGGCGCGGCCGGCCCGCACGTGGCGCTTTTGCATGCGCACGCCCGCCACGCGCACCTTCTTGCGCTCGCGGTCCACGTTCAGCACGCGGCCCTGGACGCCCCGGTCCGAGCCGGAAACGACCTGCACCAGATCGCCCTTTCTGATTTGCAACGCCATCGTTCGCCCCTCTGAAGCAGGGCAAGGTTTACCCTTTTTCCGGGTAAAGCGCAAGCGCGCCGGGTGCGCCCGCCGGGGTGGCCGGGGTATGCTGCGGCCCCTGGGAGGACAGGATGACGGACGGAGAGCGCCGGGACGAAGCGAAAACGGGGCGGCTGGAAGCAGGGCAAACAGGGCTGCGGGCCGACGGGGCCGGGGCGCGGTCTGCCCGCCAGGCTTGGGCTGGGGCCGGTGCGCGGTCTGCCCGCCGGGCTGGGGAACGCCCTGCCTGTCGGTCTGGGGCCAGGGCCGGATCCGGGGCCGGGGCCGGTGCGAGGCAACCGGGCAGGAGGCGCCGCTTCGCCCTGCCCTTTGCGCTGCTGCTCTGCGCCTGGCTGGCGGCCTGCGGCCCCCCGTTCTGCCCGGAGGAGTACACATTCAATGCGCCGGTCGGCAACACCCTGTTCGGCATGGGCGGCGCCGCCATCGACGAGGAGATGGTGGCGCAGCGCCTGCGCACTGCCGAGGGCTTTGCCGTCACGCTCTACGCCCAGGTACCGGGCGCCCGCGAGCTGTTGCCCACGCCCAGCGGCGACCTGCTGGTTTCCGCGCCTACCCGGGACAGCGTGATCCTGCTGCGCCGGGATGCAGACGGCGACGGCAGGCCGGACGCCGCCGGCGAACTGCCGCTGGAACTCGACCGCCCGAACGGCATCGACCTGCACGAAGGCTGGCTCTACATCGCCGAGGGCGCCGCCATCGGCCGGGTTCGCTTCGACGTGGAGCGAGGGGAAATTGCAGGCGCGTACCAGCATGTCGTAACCGGGCTGCCGAACGGCGGCAACCACTGGCGCCGCACCGTGCGCTTCGGACCGGACGGTTACATGTACGCGACCATCGGCTCGAGCTGCAATGTCTGTTTCGAAGAAGACGAACGCCGGGCCGCCATGCTGCGCTTCAACGCCGAGGGCGGCGAGGGGCGCATTTTCGCGCGCGGGCTGCGCAACGCCGCCGACTTCGCCTGGCGACCGGAGAGCGGCGAGCTCTTCGCCACCGACAACGGCCGGGACTTCCTGGGCGACGATTACCCCCCGTGCGAACTGAACCGGGTGGTAGAAGGGGGCGACTACGGCTGGCCCGTGGCCAACGGGGCGCGCGACCCGGACCCCGACCTCGGTAAAGGCTACGAGGCGCGCATCCAGGCTTCCCTGCCGCCGGTGTTCGACTTTCCGGCGCACAACGCTCCGCTCGGCATCACATTCCTGGCGAGCGAAGTGCAGCCCGCGGAATACCGGGGCGCGGCGCTGGTCGGCCTGCACGGCTCGTGGAATCGCACCCGCAAAGACGGCTACAAGGTGGTGTCGCTGCACTGGCAGGCTTCCGGAGAGATTCGCATGCAGGATTTCCTCACCGGTTTCCTGGAAGGTGAAGACGTAATCGGCCGCCCGGTGGATGTCGGCGAAGGGCCCGGCGGTGAAATCTATATCAGCGACGATTACGCCGGCGCGATTTACCTGGTCACTGCTGCGCGCAACTGAATTCCCGGCGGCGGCGTGATTTCGGCGGCGACGGTCGTGGCGCCGGCTGTGACGGCGACGGCGACCGGGAGAGGTGCCGGCGATTGGATGCAGTCTGCCGGCGCGCGCGCGAACTAAATTGGCGGCTTGCCCGTGCAGCCGCCCAGCTTCCAGCGAATCATGGGCAGGTGCTGACGCCCGATGAACAGCTCTTCGCCCAAAAGGTAGGCGGGCGCCTGGAAGACGCCTGCGGTGCGCAGTTCGGCGCCCAGCGCTTCCAGCCGTGCTGCGCCCGTGCGCTGCGACCACGCGTCGATTCCCGCCGCATCGATGTGCAGCGCGTCCAGTACGCGCCGGAGGTCGGCGGGGTTGTTCGCATCCAGTTCGGCGCGCCAGTACTGCTCGAAGACCCGGCGCAGGAAGTCCGGCAACCGTTCGGGCTGCGTTTCCATCACCCACAGCCAGGCGAGGCCCGCGGCCGCCGATGGGCCGCTTCGGTAGGGCTTTTCGATGTGAAGGCCCTGCGCCTCCGCGTACACCGATACTTCACGAGCGAGCATCTGCGCGCGGCTCCGTCGGTGTACCTTGCCGCGGTCGTCGTCCGGGCCGGGCTCTGTAGGAGCCAGCAGCGCCTTGCCTTCGAAGGGCAGAATGCACGCGCGTGCGCCGAACTCCCGCAGCAGCTCCAGCGCGGGGGGCAGCGCGAGGTAGGCCTGCGGCTGCCGCAGGTCGAGTACGATGCGCAGCGTCGGCGGGCTCACCCGAAGCTCCGGTTGGCGACATCCGGCGCCGCGCCGCTTCGCCCGCCCAGGATCCATTCGACCCGGGGCAGGTGCTCGCGTCCGAACCACATTTCGTCATCGACCAAGTAAGTGGGCACGCCGAAAACGCCGGCGCCAAACGCTGCAGCGTTGATCTGATCGTGCAGCGCGCGGCCTTCCCCATAGGCGAAAGCCGCAAAGCCCCGCGTCCCGATGCCCGCGCTCGCGAGCACGCCCTCGATAACGGGGAGCTGCTCGATGTCCAGCTCGCGCTTCCAGAAGGGCGGGTAGGCCGCGTCCAGAAAGGAGTCCGAAAGGCCGAAGCGCTTCGCCCAGAGCAGCGCGATGCCGGCCAGCGAGGAATCCCATATCTTGACGGTTCCGCGCACGATCTTGCCTGTCAGGTTGGCGTAGCGCCTGGCGTCGGCGTAGGCATAGCGGACGCCGGTCCACTGGCTCTTGGAGCGCTTCGAACTCTCGACCTGCTTCGCCCCCGCGTCCAGTTTCGCAGAGCCGAGGTAGCTCGGGATGTCCAGCGTGAAGGGCCGCCAGTCGATATCGACGCCGCATCCGCGCGCCATCGCCCGCGTGGGGTCGAGCGCGAGATACGCGTAGGGGCTCTTGAGGTCGATGTACACCGCGAGGGTCGCCGCGCCGCGCAGCTCTGCTGCACGCATCGAAACGCCGCCGGTCATCGCGGACGCCATGCGCACGGCCCCGGTCGCTTCGCGCCTTTTTTACCGGGCGCGCGCAGGCGGGCGGCGCTTGGCCGCGCCAGAAGACCCGTCATCACGAGCCGAGTTCGCTGCGCTTGCGCGGCTGCTGCTCCCGGGGCGCCTGGCTGTAATCGCCGAAGGGGCCGTCGCGGCGCGTGATCACTTCGCGAACGCCTTCGCTCGCCGCGACGCGCACAAACTCGCGCCCTTCCGGCGTGTTGCGCATGATGCCGTCCAGAATCGGCCCGAGGGTCTGCGTGCTCTGCAGGCCCATGTTGTCGTAGGCCTGGTTGACAATCAGCTTCATCGAAGCGAGCTGCGTCACCGGAATCACGGCGAGCTTTTCGGCGAGCTTTTGCACCTCGTCGTCGAGCTTTTCCAGCGGGTGGGAGAAGTTGATCAATTCGATCTCGGCGGCGTGCTTGCCGCTGATCCACTCCCCGGTGAGCGCGTAGTACTTCGCCTTGGCGAGACCCAGGCGATAGACCCACATGCCGGTCAGGTGGCAGCCCCAGACACGCGCGTAGGGCGTGCCGATGCGGGCGCAGTCCGATGCAACCACCAGGTCCGCGCACAGCGCCAGCTCGGAGCCGCCGCCCACGCAGTAGCCGTGCACCTTCGCGATGGTGGGCTTGGCGCCGCGCCACAGGCCCATGAAGGATGTTATGTAGCTTGCATAGCGGTCCGTGACGAACTGCACGTCCCGCCCGGGGTCGTAGCCTGCTTCCTTCAGGTTTTCGTAGTGATCCAATCCGCCGGAGAAGTCGAAGCCGCCGCAGAAGTTGTCGCCGGCGCCCTCGAGGATAATCACCCGCACCTCGTCATCGCGATTCGCTTCGGCGAGGCGCGCGTCGAGGCCCCGGATCACCTCCAAACGCAGGGTGTTGGCCTTCTCCGGGCGGTTCAGCCGGATGGTGGCAATGCGCTCCTGCTTCGAGTAGAGGACGACGTCATCGGACATCAGGGGTCTCCTTCCATGTCGGGGTTGTGGTTGAGTTGGGCTGAGTGGGCTTCGGGCCGACGCTTCGGGCGCGCGCGTTTCGGGCGTCCGCCATGCTTCACACGACGACCGTAACCCGCAGCAGTTGCGCGTCATCGCTGGAGGGGCCGGCATAGACCGTGTGCTCGCCGGGCTCGAGCTGCCAGTCGCGACTTTGCGGGCGCCAGTAGGCAAGGTCCGCATCCGGAACGAAAAAGCGAAGGATGCGCGTCTCGCCGGGCTGCAGCGTGGTGCGCCGGAAGCCCCGCAACAGCTTGCGCGGGCGCGAAACGGCGCTTCCCGGAAAGCCGATGTAGAGCTGCGTCACCTCGTCGGCCGGGCGATCCCCGTCGTTGCGCAGCGACACCTCGGCCTGGATGCCGCCCCTGGCCCTGCGCGCCTTCAGCGCGCGGTAGCGGAAGACGGCGTAGGACAGGCCGTGCCCGAAGGCGAAGTGAGGCGCCTTGTGCTCCCGCTCGAGCAGCGTGTAGCCGTGGCAGGGGCCGTACTCGATCTGGTCGGCGTCCTTGTCGAATGCGGGATAGTCATCGGCGCTGCGCGCCACCGTGAAGGGGAGCTTTCCGGAGGGGCTGACCTCGCCGAACAGCAGCGAGGCCAGCGCATGGCCGCCCTCCATGCCGGAATAGAAGGTCTGCAAGATGGCGGCCGGCGCGTCCGACCACTCGCTGATAACGACGGCAGAGCCCGCCTGGATCACGACGACAGTCTTCGAATTGGCCGCGGCCACGGCGCGGATCAGCGCGACCTGGTCTTCGTGCAGGTGCAGGCTGGTCCGGTCTCCCCCGAGGTCCTTCCCGCCGCTCCCGAGCATCTCGCCGAAGGCCCCCGACTCGAACTGCTTTTTCTGATCGTCCGGCAGTGCTTCGAGAAGGTTCGCGGCCGTATCGGCGGGGATGAACTCGCCCTCGTCCTCCGCGGTGTAGCCGACGACGACGACCGCGGCGTCTGCGGAGGCCGCGGCTTTCGCGGCGGCGTCCGGATCGCTTTCGTCGCCCGACACTGCCAGCCCCGGCCGTTCGAGAAAGCCGGCGATCCCCTCGAGCGGCGTCACCACGTAGGGCGGGCGCACCCGGCTCGAGCCGCGGTCCCCGGTGTTTTTAACGGCGGCGAGGCGCCCGAAGACCGCGATGTCGGCGCCCCGCGCGAGCGGCAGCGCGCCGTCGTTCACGAGCAGCACGGCGGACTTCTCCGCCGCCTCGCGCGCGACGCGGAGGTGCGCGGGGCAGGCGACCAGCGCTTCGTCGTAGGACTCGAGCGGGTCCTCCGCGCAGGCGAAGCGGAAGGTGGTCGAAAGGATCCGGCGGCAGGCCGTGTCGATCACGGCGGGTTCGATGCGGCCGTCACGGACCGCCTCCAGAAGCTTCTTGCCGAAGTGCACCGGCTCGGGGTTTTCCACGTCCAGGCCCGCCGATGCGCCGTAGGGGTGGTACACGCCAAAGCCCCAGTCGGAATGGACGAAGCCCGCAAAGCCCCATTCATGGCGCAGGATGTCGGTCAGCAGCGTACGGTTCTGGCCGCAGTGCTCGCCGTTCAGCTTGTTGTAGGCGCTCATCACCGAGGCGCAGCCGGCGTCGATGATGCGCTTGAAGTGCGCCAGGTAAACCTCGCGCAGGGTGCGGTCTTCTACGCGCACGTCGACTTTGAAGCGGGCGTTCTCGATGGAGTTCAGCGCGAAGTGCTTCACCGTGGCGACGACATTGTGCGCCTGAATGCCCTCCGCCAGGGCGGCGCCCATCTCTCCCACGTGAAAGGGATCTTCGCCGTAAGTTTCCTGGGCGCGCCCCCAGGCCGGGTGGCGCAGCAGGTTGACGCAGACGGCTCCCGAAAGCGTGCAGCCCTGGGCGCGCGCCTCGATGCCCATCACCTCGCCCACGCGCCGCTCCAGTTCCGTATCCCAGGCGGCGCCGCGCGCCATCGTGACGGGGAAACAGGTGGAGCGGCCCCGCACCACGCCCCGCGGTCCGTCGGTGAAGTAGAGCGGGGGAACATCCAGCCGTTCGCAGCCGCCGCCGGCGCGGTAGGGGTCGGCGCCCCAGACTCCGCCCGATTCCATGATGCGCCTGTGGACATCATGCCCCGACATCATGGCGACCTTTTCTTCCAGCGTCGCCTCGGCGAGGATCGCATCCACCACCCTCTCGATCTCGCCTTCCGTCATGCCCTTCTGCGGCGCGAAACTTTTTTCGGGCATGCGTCTTCCTTTCGACAAGCTCGGGTTTCGCCGGCGGCGCGCCTGGGCCCGCGGCGAAGGGGACGTGCGATGCCGCCCGCAAGCTCAACGCTACACCAGGCAGTAACGACCGACCACGCCCGCTGTGCTGAGGCCGGCGCGCGAGCGGGCGCAACAAACAAAAAGGCCCCCGGGTTGCATAGCACAACCCGAGGGCCTTCAAGAGGAGCCCCACCGTCGAGCTACTCTCCCACCGGGAAGCCCGGCAGTACCATCGCCGATGTGAGGCTTAACTTCCGTGTTCGGTATGGGAACGGGTGTGGCCCTCACTCCATAGACGGTGGGACACAGATCGCTGCGCTGCGAGCGCCTCGCCCGGGCCGCGTTCGCAAAACGCGGTCGGCTACGAACCGGCGCCCCGGCCCGTGGCCCCCTGCTAGCGCGGAGAGGCGCACAGCGGTTTTGATGTTGCTGCGTCGATGCCTTGCAACCAAATAACTTTCCGGGCTCCGCGAGAAGCGGAACCGACACGCGGGCAACGCCTGGCAAGCGATCTTGCGAGGGCGGCCTGGAAACGCCCGCGGGCTGCGGGTGAACGCAGCGCTGCGAGCGGGAGAGGTCAAGCCTCACGGGCGATTAGTACGGGTCAGCTACACACATTGCTGTGCTTCCACCTCCCGCCTATCGACGTCCTCGTCTCGGACGGCCCTTCAGGGGACTTGCGTCCCGGGGAGATCTCATCTTGAGGCCGGCTTCCCACTTAGATGCTTTCAGCGGTTATCCGTTCCGAGCATGGCTACCCGGCGGTGCTGCTGGCGCAACAACCGGTACACCAGAGGCTCGTCCATCCCGGTCCTCTCGTACTAGGGACAGACCCTCTCAAATCTCCTGCGCCCACGGCGGATAGGGACCGAACTGTCTCACGACGTTCTAAACCCAGCTCGCGTGCCACTTTAATCGGCGAACAGCCGAACCCTTGGGAGCCGCTTCACCCCCAGGATGTGACGAGCCGACATCGAGGTGCCAAACCTCCCCGTCTATGTGAACTATTGGGGGAGATAAGCCTGTTATCCCCGGCGTACCTTTTATCCGATGAGCGATGGCCCTTCCATGCGGAACCACCGGATCACTAAGACCTGGTTTCCCACCTGCTCGACTTGTCAGTCTCGCAGTCAAGCTCCCTTATGCCTTTGCACTCTGCCGCTGGTTTCCAATCAGCGTGAGGGAACCTTTGTACGCCTCCGTTACGCTTTAGGAGGCGACCGCCCCAGTCAAACTACCCACCACGCAATGTCCCCAACC
The DNA here is from genome assembly GCA_964550095.1 of uncultured Spirochaetales bacterium. Classification (GTDB taxonomy): domain Bacteria; phylum Myxococcota_A; class UBA9160; order UBA9160; family UBA6930; genus JAHRAN01. The sequence goes on from CAZJXU010000347.1 coordinate 8,684, forward strand.
CGGATAACGGGCCTGGGTTAGATCACCAGAGCAACAAGGCTGGTATTTCAAGGTTGACTCCACCGAGACTGGCGTCCCGGCTTCAAAGTCTCCCAGCTATCCTACACATGATGAACCGATAATCACTGCGAAGCTGCAGTAAAGGTGCACGGGGTCTTTCCGTCCTGCCGCGGGTCGCCGGCATCTTCACCGGCAATTCAATTTCGCTGAGTCCCTGGTTGAGACAGTGGGGCAGTCGTTACGCCATTCATGCGGGTCGGAACTTACCCGACAAGGAATTTCGCTACCTTAGGACCGTTATAGTTACGGCCGCCGTTTACCGGGGCTTCAGTTCACTGCTTCGCTCCGAAGAACTAACAGATCTCCTTAACCTTCCGGCACTGGGCAGGCGTCAGACCCTATACGTCGTCTTATCGACTTCGCAGAGTCCTGTGTTTTTAGTAAACAGTCGCCACCCCCTGGTCTCTGCAACCCCGGCCGGCTCCGGGCGCGAGGCCCTTCACCCTCCGGGGCACACCTTCTCCCGAGGTTACGGTGTCAATTTGCCGAGTTCCTTAACCAGAGTTCTCTCAAGCGCCTTGGCATGCTCTGCCCGCCTACCTGTGTCGGTTTACGGTACGGTCACCGGACAACCTCCCTTAGAGGCTTTTCCAGGAAGCATGGGCTCACCGACTTTATGGCCCGAAGGCCTCGTCATCACGTCTCGACGTTGAATGGCGGCGCGGATTTACCTACGCCACCCGCCTACACGCTTGAACCGGGATATCCAGCACCCGGATCGGCTACCCTTCTCCGTCCCCCCATCGGTCGAACGGTTGTCAGGTGGTACGGGAATGTTGACCCGTTTTCCATCGCCTACGGCTTTCGCCCTCGGCTTAGGCTCCGACTAACCCTGAGCAGATTAGCTTTACTCAGGAACCCTTAGGCTTACGGCGACAGGGTTTTTCACCCTGTTTATCGCTACTCATGTCCGCATAGGCACTTCCATTCACTCCACCCGTCCTCTCGGTCGAGCTTCACGGCAGAATGGAACGCTCCCCTACCGTTCTGCGGCAAGCCGCAGAACCCGCGGTTTCGGTGTCGTGCTTGAGCCCCGTTACATCTTCGGCGCAGGTTCACTAGACCAGTAAGCTATTACGCACTTTTTAAAGGATGGCTGCTTCTAAGCCAACCTCCTGGTTGTATATGCGCACCCACTTCCTTTCCCACTTAGCACGAACTTTGGGACCTTAACCGGCGATCTGGGTTGTTTCCCTCTCGACTACGAACCTTATCGCCCGCAGTCTGACTCCCACGCTGAACTCACCGGCATTCGGAGTTTGATTGGGTTCGGTAACCTGGTGGGGCCCCTAGCCCATTCAGTGCTCTACCTCCGGTGGCAATCACGTGAGGCTATACCTCAATATATTTCGGGGAGAACCAGCTATCTCCGGGTTTGATTGGCCTTTCACCCCTATCCACAGCTCATCCGGGCAGTTTTCAACCTGCTACGGTTCGGTCCTCCACTCGGTTTTACCCGAGCTTCAACCTGGCCATGGATAGCTCACCCGGTTTCGGGTCTACCCCCAGTAACAAGCGCCCTTGTCAGACTCGCTTTCGCTACGGCTTCACCTGTCGGCTTAACCATGCTACTGAGGCGTAACTCGCGGACCCGTTAAACAAAAAGTACGCAGTCACACTTGGGGCAAGCCCCATAGTGCTCCCACTGGATGTAAGCAGACGGTTTCAGGATCTGTTTCACTCCCCTCGCCGGGGTTCTTTTCGCCTTTCCCTCACGGTACTGGTTCACTATCGGTCGCCAGGTAGTACTTAGCCTTGGATGATGGTCCACCCAGATTCCCACGGGGTTTCACGTGCCCCGCGGTACTCGGGAACATCCTGGAGCCCTTTGAAGTTTCGGATACGGGGCCATCACCCTCTTCGGCCGGCCTTTCCAGGCCGTTCTCCTACTTCTCCGGGTCTCGTGTCGGAGTCCCACAACCCCGGAAGGAATTGCTTCCCGCCGGTTTAGGCTGATCCCGTTTCGCTCGCCGCTACTCCGGGAGTCTCTGTTGATTTCCTTTCCTCCGGGTACTTAGATGTTTCAGTTCCCCGGGTTGGCCGCGCTCGCACCTATGTGTTCAGTGCGAGGCTGACCGGGCATGACCCCGGCCGGGTTTCCCCATTCGGACATCTCTGGATCAAAGGCTGATAGGCGCCTCCCCAAAGCTTTTCGCAGCCATCCACGTCCTTCATCGCCTCCTGGCGCCAAGGCATTCACCGTCTGCCCTTAGCAGCTTGACCAAAATCCCTTCGGCGCCCGGGTGGACGCCGACAAGTTTCAATCAAGGCCGGCTCTCGCAGATCAGAACGATCGCACGTTCGTTGTTGCCAAAGCGTTGCTGTACGGCCCTTTACAGGAACATCGAGCCGTACATGCGGTCGGTTCGGACTTCTGCGCGATGCGCATTTGTCCGAACCCGGAAAGTTATTCGATTGTCAAGGATCGACGCGGTCAAGACCGGCGTCACCCGCCTGTTTCGGGCGGGCGGTTCTCGATGGAACCCGTTTCAAGTCGTGTTCGGGGTTGGTGGAGCTGATCGGGATCGAACCGACGACCTCAGGCTTGCAAAGCCCGCGCTCTCCCAGCTGAGCTACAGCCCCGACCGTCTGGTTTCGCGAAGGTCTCGTTTCGCGAAGTCCGAAGCGCATCCACCGCTCTCCTCTCCGGGAGGAGCGCAGCTGGTGGGCCTGCGTGGATTTGAACCACGGACCTCCCGCTTATCAGGCGGACGCTCTAACCAGCTGAGCTACAGGCCCCGGCTGATGCGGCCCCCGAAAAACGAATAACGTGCGGCGACGGCGCAGGGATTCGACCGGATGCTGTCCCGATTGAACGAGTTACCGGGAAGACCCGGGATTCACAGCATCCGGGGCGCCGCAGCGCCCCTCGGTCGAACTTGACCTGGGACATGGGACCCTGCCCGAAGGCGGGGCCCGTGTTTCCCTAAAAAGGAGGTAATCCAGCCGCAGGTTCCCCTACGGCTACCTTGTTACGACTTCACCCCAATCACCAGCCGGACCTTGGGCCGCTCCCTCCCGAAGGTTGGGTCACGGACTTCTGGTTCAACCAGCTTTCGTGGTGTGACGGGCGGTGTGTACAAGGCCCGGGAACGTATTCACCGCGGCGTGCTGATCCGCGATTACTAGCGATTCCGCCTTCATGAAGTCGAATTGCAGACTTCAATCCGAACTGAGATCGGGTTTCTCGGATTGGCTCCCCCTCGCGGGTTCGCAACCGTCTGTCCCGACCATTGTAGCACGTGAGTAGCCCTGGACATAAAGGCCATGAGGACTTGACGTCATCCCCACCTTCCTCCGGCTTAACACCGGCAGTCTCAATAGAGTGCCCAGCCTGACTGCTGGCAACTATTGACAAGGGTTGCGCTCGTTGCGGGACTTAACCCAACACCTCACGACACGAGCTGACGACAGCCATGCAGCACCTGTCTCTGCGTTCCCGAAGGCACCAATCCATCTCTGGAAAGTCCGCAGGATGTCAAGGCCTGGTAAGGTTCTTCGCGTTGCATCGAATTAAACCACATGCTCCACCGCTTGTGCGGGCCCCCGTCAATTCATTTGAGTTTTAACCTTGCGGCCGTACTCCCCAGGCGGTCAACTTATCGCGTTAGCTGCGCCACTAAGTCCCAACGGACCCAACGGCTAGTTGACATCGTTTAGGGCGTGGACTACCAGGGTATCTAATCCTGTTTGCTCCCCACGCTTTCGCACCTCAGCGTCAGTGTTGATCCAGGAAGCCGCCTTCGCCACTGGTGTTCCTCCCGATATCTACGCATTTCACCGCTACACCGGGAATTCCACTTCCCTCTACCACACTCTAGCCCGACAGTATTGAACGCAATTCCCAGGTTGAGCCCGGGGCTTTCACATCCAACTTATCGAGCCGCCTACGCGCCCTTTACGCCCAGTAATTCCGATTAACGCTCGCACCCTCCGTATTACCGCGGCTGCTGGCACGGAGTTAGCCGGTGCTTCTTCTATGGGTAACGTCAT
>CAZJXU010000348.1:0-25734 GCA_964550095.1 uncultured Spirochaetales bacterium
GGCCGCGGGGGCGGCCGGGCGGATTTCGCCCAGGCCGGGGGCGATGCGCCGGAAAAGCTCGACGCCGCGGTTCAACGCCTCTTTGAACTGGTGGAACAAAGCGCGGAGTGATCAACGAGATGCCGAGGCCCGTGGGGAAGAACACGGGCCGAACACGGAAGGAGACCGACCATGTCCAGCGCCTGGGACGGCTTGGAAAACTCGCTGCAGCGCACGGAGCTGCCGCACTACGCCATCAACCACAGCGTTCCCGACGATGCGTTCTACACCAGGCCGGAAATCGCCAAAAGGTGCGTGGCGCAGTTCAAAAAGGTGTGCCGGGAGCACGGCATCGCTCTGTCCAGACACACCATCATCGAGCCCTCGGCGGGCGCCGGCGTGTTCTACAACCTCCTGCCCAAAAACAGGGTCGGCCTGGATCTTTCACCCAGGGCAAAGGGCATCAAGAAGCAGAACTTCCTGACCTGGAAACCCCAAAGCAAGGGGAAGTACGTCGTCATCGGGAACCCGCCGTTCGGGCACAGGGGCGCCCTGGCCCTGGCCTTCGTCAAGCGCGCCTTCCTGTTCGCAGACGTGGTGGCGTTCATTTTGCCCATGTCCTTCTATTCCAACGGCAAAGGCAGCAACATGAAACGCACCGTCGCCCTCGGAACCACGCTCATCCACAACGAACAGCTTCCCGGCGATTCCTTCTACTGGCCGGACACCGGAGAGGCCATGAAGGTCAACACGGTGTTCCAGGTGTGGAAAAAGGGAGAAGGCAAGGGCGTGTTCACGGACTACGACATAAGCGAGTTTGTGGACATCTACACCTGCTGCTCCAACCCCGACCGCTACTGCGGCCTGGGGAAGGGGATCCAGTACGATGGCTATATCGCGAGCACCTTCTACAAAAGCACGGCGATTGTAAAAGAGTTCTCAGACGTAAAATACGGCTCCGGCATCGGCTTCGTCATCAAGAAGCACAAGCGGGAAATCCTCGCGCTTCTCAGGCGCACCGACTGGAGAGGGTACTCGACCGAGGCCACCAACCACTGCCGGCACATCCGGATGTTCCACATCCGGAAGCTGCTCGGCGAAAACGGCTACGGCGTTCCCGCCAGGGACACGTCCAGGCAAAAGAGGCCGAGACGCGAATTGATCGATGTCATCCCGGATGAATTCAAGGGCGCCGACCAGGCCGTGTTCGATCACGCCCATCCGTAGGCCACGCGTGGATAATCCGAATGCCATCTTCCGTCGCCACACCATCGAAGTGATGGTGGGCGATGTCGGCGTCGGCGCGCACAACCCCCTGCGCCTGCAGTCGATGACCACCACCGACACCCGGGACACGGCGGCGAGCATCGACCAGGCCGAGCGCCTGGCTGCGGCAGGCTGCGAGATCGTGCGCCTCACCGCGCCTTCCATTCGCGATGCCGAAGCGCTCGCCGAAATTCGCGCCGGGCTGAATGCGCGCGGCGTGCGCGTGCCCCTGGTTGCAGACATTCACTTCACGCCCAACGCAGCGCTGGTCGCAGCGGAGCACGTGGAGAAGGTGCGCATCAACCCGGGCAACTACAGCGACCGCAAAAAGTTCGAAGTGCGCGAATACAGCGACGCGGAATACAGGCGCGAACTGGAACGCATGGCCGAGCGCTTCCGCCCTCTTGTGCGCCGTTGCCGCGAGCTGGGCCGCGCCATGCGCATTGGAACCAATCACGGCTCGCTTTCGGACCGCATCATGAACCGCTTCGGCGACACGCCGCTCGGCATGGTCGAAAGCGCGCTCGAATTTCTCGATGTCTGCGAGGACGAAGGCTACCGCCAGGTGATCTTCAGCATGAAGTCGAGCAACCCGCGCGTCGCCATTCACGCCTACCGCTTGCTGGCGCAGCGTCTCCACGAGCGCGCGCCCGGCCTGCCTTCCTATCCCGTGCACCTCGGGGTGACCGAAGCCGGCGCCGGCGACGAGGGCCGCGTGAAAAGCGCCGTCGGCATCGGCGCGCTTCTGGAAGAGGGCATCGGCGACACCATCCGCGTTTCGCTCACCGAAGATCCGCTGCGCGAGCTGCCCGTGGCCCGCGCGCTGGCGGAGCGCTACGACGCGCGTTTTACCGTCGGTGCGCCGGGCGGTGCGGGCGCGGACGCAGCCTTTGCTGCGCCGGATGCAGAGCCCCATTATGAACGTCGCAAGACCCGCACGGTGGGCACGGCAAAAGTGCGGCAAGCGCGGCAAGGGCGGCAGGAACAGCCGGGGCGGCAAGCGCAGCCGAAACGGCAGGAACAACAGGGGAAGCAAGGGCAGGGCGACGGCGCGTGCAGCGCGTCGCCCGACTTTGGCGGCGAGGCGCCGGTGCGGGTGGAGGCCTGGCTCGGGCCCGTGCCGGAAGACGCCGAAGCCGCCGCCGGGCGCTGCGCGCAGTCGCTGTCGCGTCTTGAAGAGATCGACTGCGAAAGCATGCTGCTGGATGTGCAAAGCCCGCAGCAGGCGCCGCTTGCGGTGGACTTCGCCCGCGCCCTGTCAACACGCGGCGTCCTGATTCCGGTAGCGCTGCGCGCGCCGGCGCCGCAGGCGGCGCTCGCCGCGGCAGAGGCGCTGGTCGAAATCGCAGCCCGGGAAGATGCGGCGCCCGCCGGTCGCCTGGTGAGCACCCCGGAATTCGGCGCAGCGCCGCAGGGCGTGTTGCTGGAGTGGGAGCTGCAGGAGGAGGACGCGCTCCCCGCGCTGGAAGCGGCGCTTTCGCGCGCGCGTCCGCACGCGCTGGGTCTCTCCGCCCCGGCCACGCCCCGGCTGCGCGCCCGGCTCGCCAAGGTTTTCAAGGCTGCAGACTGCGAGGCGATGCCGCTGGTGCTGCGACACCGGGCGGCGCCCAATCACGATGCGCAGACCGCCCTGCTGCATGCGGCCATCGACATCGGCGCGCCGCTCTGCGACGGCTTCGGCGACATGGTGTCGCTGGGCGGGCTCGGCTCGCTCGAGCAGGATGTGCGCGCGGCGTACCGGGTGTTGCAGGCGGCCCGCCTGCGCAGCGCGTGGACCGAGTTCATTTCCTGTCCTTCCTGCGGACGCACGCTCTTTGATCTCGAAGAAACTACGGCCCGGGTGCAGGCGGCCACCGGCCATCTGCCCGGCCTGAAAATCGCCGTGATGGGCTGCATTGTGAACGGCCCCGGCGAGATGGCCGACGCGGATTTCGGCTACGTGGGCTCCGGCGTGAACAAGGTGGATCTCTACGTGGGCAAAGCGCGCGTGCTGCGAAACGTGGCGGCTGAGCAGGCGCCGCAGCGGCTGGTGGAGCTGATTCGCGAACACGGGCGCTGGCGCGAACCGGGCCCCGCCCCGCAGGCCGGCGCGTAACCCGACTCCCCGTCTCCGCCCGGTGCGCAACCGGCCCTGTGCTCCCGGCGGGCGGCGGACTCCGTACCATCTTGTTCTGGCGGCGGTGATGCAGTGTGGGTGATGGTGCGAGTGTGCATTAGCCCATTTCTATTCGTTCTAGCTGGGTTTTTACTTCGCTTATGTGTTGCAATTTCTCCCAATGCTTGGGCGCGATTACTTTTATAGTTAGTGATATTATGACATGCGACATAAGTCCACAAATAAGCGCTATCGCTGCGCCTGCAATAATATGCCCTATTGCCCACAGTGTATCAGTGTCGCCCGATACTATGCTGAAAAGGGCTACGCCTACGAGCACCATTGCCAAGAGTGCTATTGCTTTGTGCAACTTTGTGGTTATTTCAAAGATGGAGGGAAATAGAAATCGTGCGATGGCGCTAATTGATACAATCCCTCCAAGGATCACTCCTAGCAAAAAGGCGTTGATGCTTAGACCAAATGCGTGAAAAATCATCATATTCTCCTTAGCGCCGCCCTCGGGCGCGGTTGTGGCTCGCGGGATTGCGAGCAATGCAGACGATGCCAAAGTCTGCGGGGGGTGTCAGTGTTGACGGGTGAAGCTGGACAGGATTTAAGCGTGCATTGACTAGTATTGGCATCGACGGCCCGCCTGCGCAGCGCGGCTTAAGGCTTCAGCGCTTCGGGAACTTCGGGGAGCGGAAGCGCTTCGAGGCCCGTCGCTGCATCGACCCGCTGCGTCAGCCATTCGTAGCCCTGCAGGGTGAAGCTGTTCGCGATCAGCGGGTGATCCATGCCGAGCGTGCCGCCCGCGATGGACATGGCGGCCGCTATCACGATGGCGCCTTCCAGGAAGCCGAACAGCCCGCCGACCGCGTGGTCCCAGAAGCCCAGGCCGGCCAGCCGCACGCCGCGCGCGAGCACGCGCCCCATCATGCCCACCGCCATCAGCGCGCCGAAACCGATCACCAGGCCGGTGAGCAGCAGGGTGACCTTCGGCCCGAGCCAGGCGGCGTTTTCGGCGCCGAGCGGCGCGAGGCCGCGCGCCTTTTGCGCGCCTTCGCCGAACGCGTCCTCCAGTTGCACGCTCAGCGGCTCCGTGAACATCCACACGCAGATGAAGGCCGCGGCGATCGCGGCCAGCGAACACGCTTCGCGCACCAGGCCGTTTTTCACGCCGCGCACGCTCGCCAGCCCGAGCAGGGCGAGCACCATGATGTCCATCACGGCGAGGTTTTCCAGCAGGGACATCGTCATCTCCCGAGCGCTTGTGCGTGCGGGCCCGGGGGAGAGGCCGCGAAGTTCTTGCGAAGGGTGGTGCGAAACGTTCCGTTGGCTGCAGGCGCGAGGCCCGCCGCCGAGAAGCGTTCAGTTTGCGCAGGGGCCAAACCCGCCGCAGTTGCTTTTCTTCAGTTGGCGCAGGCGCCTGGTCCGCCGCCGAGAAGCGTCAGTTTGCGCAGGGGCCAAACCCGCCGCAGGCGCGTCAGTTGGCCGCAGGCACGAGGCCCGCCGCTGCGCCTTCAGCGACCTGGCTGTCTTCGTAGTTGCGCAAGATCACTTCGAAAATCTCCTGCGCCTCGTCGTTGCGGTTCATCTGCGTGTAGGCGACGCCCAGCTTGTACAGCGCTTCCGCGTCGAGCCCCAGGCCCGGGTAGTCGTTCAGCACCGTGCGGTAGCGGTTGGCCGCGCTCTGGTGCTCTTTGTGTGTCATGTAGAAGTCGCCGACGATCAGCTCGTGCCGGCCGAGCTTGGTGCGCAGCTCTTTCCACATGCGCTCTGCCTCCTCCACCTCGGGCGCCCGCGGGTAGCGCGAAATCAGCAGGTCGAAGGTAGCGAGCGCCTCGCGGGTGGCGGTTTGATCCCGCTCCGGCTTCAGGCTCTGGTTGACGTAGCAAAGCGCGCTGCGATAGATGGTGTAGGGCACCTTCTCGTGGTCCGGGTGCAGCTCGCCGAACTCGCGGTAATAGGCCAGCGCCTCGTCCCAGCGCTTCTGCTGAAAGTAGGCGTCCGCGATGCGCAGCTCGGACAGCACAGCGAAGTCGCTGTAGGGGTAGTTGTCGATCACGCTCTGGAAGCGGTCGATGGCCTTTTCGTAGTCCGTGATGTCGAGCTTCCAGATGCGGCCGCCCTTTTCAATCAGGTCCATGCCCTCGTCGTAGAGTTCTTCGGCGCTCGGGATCTCGGAGAGATCGCCGCTAGAGATGGCCGTGCAGCCGGTGGAGACCAGCAGGGCCGCCAGCAGCAGGGCCGCAAAGGGGCCGGTGTGTACAGAGCTTTCACGGGGTGTCATGGTGGACCTCCTCGCTTTGGTGGTTTGCCCCCCAGTATAGACCCGTGGGCCGGGTATGTCCATCGGCAGGGCCATCGGTTAGACTCCGTCCACTCGGCGCCTGTTCCGCCCCCTTGGGGTATCAAAAAACGCGGCCCGCCGCCGCCCGGGGCGCCCGGAGGCGCCGGGCCGGTCGAAAAGCGGGCAGCGGGCCGGAAGGGCCGGTCGAAACGCGGCCCGGCAGACCCGCGCCGGGCCTTCGGGCAGCCGGGAGCGGCGGCCCGCCGAGGTCGATGACGCGCAAAGCACGCGGGGAGCGCGCAGGAGGAGGATGAGCGAAATGAAGGCTGAGAAAGGCAAGGCGGCGCGGCGGAGCAAAAGCGACGAGCTGCGCTTTGACAAGAGGCTGCTCGGTCGGCGGGACGGCGTCTCGCCGCAGGAAATGAAGCGCCACCTGGCGTCGCTGCCGGACCTGGCGGACCAGGCGGAAACCGTGCCCATGCCCGGCTGCGAGGAGCCCGAGCCGGAGGAAGCGAGCGGCCAAGAGGCAGCGTTCCCGGGCCTGCCCGGCGAAGAGGCGTTGCCCCTGGAACCGGCCAGCGGCGAGGGCGCCGCGCCCCTGGACCCGATCGCCAGCGAGGGCGCCACGCTCCCGGGCCTGTCCGGCGAGGCGACCGCGCCCGAGGGCCTGCCCGGCGAAGAGGCGTTGTCCCCGGCCCCGACCACCGGCGAAGAAGCCGAAGGCACGGATGGTCCGCAGGGCGTCGGCCCGGGCCCGAACCCGAACCCGAATCCGGACCCGGCGCAGCCCTGACAGCCCTGACGGGCGGCCCTGAAACCAGGCGGCGCGGACGCTGCCAAGCGGCGCCCGCACGCCGACGGAGCCCCAGTTGATCAAGGCCCGATTTGCAGGCGAAGTGGATGCCTGGCTGGTGCGAAACCTGCCCTTCCTGCAGCGAACGCCCTTTCACCCGAACTGGCTTTCGCTGGCAGGCCTCGCGGTTTCCCTGGCCGCCGCGGGCCTCTTCGCGCAGGGGCGTTTTCGCATCGCGGCCCTGGTGCTGGCGCTGGGCGCCTTCTTCGACCTGGTCGATGGCGTGGTCGCCCGCGCGCAGGGCTGCGCCGACGACTTCGGCGCCTTTCTCGATTCCAGCATCGACCGCGTGGTGGACATGGCGCTCTTTTTCGCGCTCGCCATGCACTACGCGGGGCAGGGCGAAGCGGGTATCGCCTGGCTGGCCGGTGCCGCGCTGCTGAGCACCGTCATGGTTTCCTACACCAAGGCGCGCGCCGAGGCGGTGTTGCCGGAACTGCGCGTGGGTCTGTTCGAACGGGCCGAGCGCATTCTGGTGGTACTGGCGGGCGCGCTGCTCGGCTTGATGCCGGCGGCGCTGGCGCTGGTGACGCTCGGCAGCAGCATCAGCATCGTTCAGCGCGTGCTTCACGCCCGGCGGGGCATGGCGGCGCTTTCGGACAATGCCGGCGTGCCCCTCCGGCAAGCGCGAGGAGAAACACACCATGCAGGATGAAGAACAGAAGGAACGCGGCTTTACCGTTGTGGACAGGCGCGAACAGGAACAGGAGGAGGGCGCAGAGCGCGCCCCGGAACAGGGCGCCGCGGCACAGCCCGGCGCCGCGCCCGGCGGCGCAGCATCAGCAGACGACGCCGCAGCATCGGCAAGATCGGAAGCAGACGCCGCGCCCGGCGCATCAACAGAAGCCGCAGCAACATCGGCGACATCGGCAGCAGACGCACCCGCATCAGCCGCCGCGGGGGCCACATCATCCGCCGCGCACGAAGCCGAAGCGCCGCCGCTGCCGCCCGCGGATTTTTCGAGCCTGGCATTCGCCCTGGCCAACTCCGCCCTCTACCACCTGGGCCTGGCGCCCGGCCCGGGGGGCGGCGCGCCCGGAGAGAAAAATCTTCCGGTGGCGCGTCACACCATCGACACCCTGGAGATGCTGCAACAGAAGACGGCGGGCAACCTGGACGAAGAAGAGCAAAAACTCCTGGCCCACCTGCTGACGGAGCTTCGCATGCAGTTCGTCGAGGCGAAGCGGAACTGAAGTCGTGGAAGGCGCACGGGCGCGGCTCGAGGCGCCGGCCAAGCTGAACCTCGGGCTGCGCGTGCTCGGCCCAAGGAAAGACGGCCTGCACGGCATCGAGAGTCTCTTTCTGCCGCTGGCCGCGCCGACCGACCGCGTCGAACTCGAGCGCGCCGGCCCCGGCATTTCCCTGGAAGTGCGGGGGCCGGCCCCTGCGCCGCCGGGGCCGGACAACCTGGCCTGGCGCGCCGCCGAAGCCTTTTTTCGCGAGGCGAAGTTCGCGCCGGGCGTCTCCATCCGCCTCGAGAAACAGATCCCCGCGCCGGGCGGGCTGGGCGGCGGCTCCAGCGACGCCGGCGCGGTGCTGCGCGGCCTGCAACGCCTGTACCCGGGCGCCCTGCCCGAAGCGCGCCTGCCCGCCCTGGCCTTCGATCTGGGCGCCGACGTTCCGTATTTTCTCCAGCCCCTGGCGGCCCTGGTGGAGGGCGCCGGGGAGCGCGTCCAGCCGCTTTCGGGCCTGCCGCGCCTGCACCTGGCGCTGGCCCTTCCGGTCGCAGGCTTTTCCACCGCCGAGGTCTTTGCCGCGCACCGCAAGGCGCCCGCTCGCTTGACCGATTCCGGCCCCCGCCCTACACTGCGCGCCCTGCTGCAGCTTCCGGAGCCTCCCGCCGGGGCCGATGGCCCGGGGCCGGGCGGCGGCGCAGGCGACGCGGAGGGCGTTCGGCGCAGCGCCGCCCTGCCGCCTGTTTCGGTTTCGAACCTGGCGCAGCGCGTCCAGGAAAGTGGCGGGCTTTCCGCCTGGGTCTGCAACGACCTGGAAGCGGCGGCCATGCGCCTTTGCCCGGAGTTGGCGCTGCTGAAGGCGGCCCTGGCCGATGCGGGCGCCGAGGCGGTCGGCATGAGCGGCGCCGGCCCCGCCGTGTATGGAATCTTCAGCGGCGCGGGGGCAGAGGCGAGGGCGCAGCGGGCGGCCCAGGCGCTCTCAGGAAGCGCCGCATTTTGCTGCGCCACCCACACCCGGTAAAACGAAGCGCGCGAAGCGCGCACACCAGGAACATCACGAGGGAACAACGCCGACCGGTCGGCGCACAGCAGACGACGCGATGGGGCGTCGCCAAATGGTAAGGCAGCGGCCTTTGGAGCCGCCATTTGCAGGTTCGAGTCCTGCCGCCCCAACCATGATGATGCCCGCACGATATGCGCGCCGCGTAAAACCCGGCGCACACGCCCGCGTGAACACCGCAGGCGCCGCAGCAAAGGCGGGCGCACAACCAGTCGAGGAAGCACACACCATGTCGCAGAGCACAGAGATCACGGAAAGCATTCAGCAAAGCGAAGCCCGGCAGCACGTGCTGGCCGCCGATCCCAAGCCGCAGGCGGGCAAGGGTCCCTCGCGCCGGCTGCGCGCCGCAGGCCGCATGCCCGCAGTGCTGTACGGGGGCGGCGGCGCCGTGCGCGCCATCAGCGTGGATCCGAAGGCGCTGCACACCGTGCTCGCCACGGGCGGCGCCGGCCTCAACACGCTGATCGACCTGGACCTGGAAGGCGCGCGCGAAAAGGTGCTGGTGAAGTCGCTGCAGCGGGAGCCCGTGAACGGCGCCTTCGTGCACGCCGACTTCTACCGGGTTGACCTCTCGCGCAAGGTGACGGTGTCGGTGCCGATGCACTTCAGCGGTCGCCCGGTCGGCGTCGAGCTCGAAGGCGGCATTCTCGACCACCCGGTGCGGGAGATTGAAATCGAATGCCTGCCCATGGAGATCCCCGAGTTCATCGAAGTGGAGGTAAGCGCGCTGGCCCTGAACCAGGCGCTGCATGTCAGCGACCTGTCCCTGCCCGAAGGCGTGCTGGTGAAAAGCGATGCATCGCTGACGGTCGCCATCGTGGCGCCGCCCCGGGTGGAAGCCGTGGAAGAGCCCGAGGCCGCCGAGGCGGAGGAGGGCGCCGAAGCGGCGGATGCGCAGCCCGCGTCCGAAGAGGCGGGCGCGGAGGCCTCTGCCGGGAAGGACGGGAAGGACGAGTCCGGGTCGTAACCCGCGCCGCCCCGCACTGCGTCGCCCTTGCGCTGCGCGGCCACGGACGGCGCGGCGGCGAACGACGCGCGCCCGGCGCGCCTCGCACAGGGCCCCGGGCGTGGCTAACCTGCCGCCTCTTGCCGGAACGCCACCGATGACCCATCCGATGCTCCCCCCGTCCGCCTCTCCCCGCACGCCGAAGCTGGCGGACCGGCTGGCGCGGCCCTTCATCCGCTTCATGGAGCTGGAAATCGCCAGCGCCGTGCTGCTGCTGCTGATGACCACCCTGGCGCTGCTCTGGGCCAACTCTCCCATCGCCGGCAGCTACGAGAAAATCTGGGTGGAAACGCCGCTCGGCATTCGCCTCGGCGACTTTTTCGAACTCGAACTCTCCTTGCGCGAGTGGGTGAACGACGGCCTGATGGGGATATTTTTCTTCGCCGTCGGCATGGAAATCAAGCGCGAGATGATTCGCGGCGAACTCTCCACGCGCAGCAAGGCGATGCTGCCGGTGTTCGGCGCCCTGGGCGGCATGATCGTGCCGGCCGGCGTGTACCTCTTCTTTCACTATGACACGCCCGCCGAGCGGGGCTGGGGCATTCCGATGGCGACGGACATCGCATTCGCCATGGCCGCGCTCTCGGTGCTGGGGCGACACCGCGTGCCCATGGGGCTGCGCGTGTTCTTGCTGGCGCTCGCCATCGGCGACGACCTCGGCGCGGTGACGGTGATTGCGCTGGCCTACACCAAGGAGCTTCACCTGGATGCGCTGAGCTACGCGCTTTCGGGGCTCGCGTTGTGCGTTGCGCTGAACGCCATCGGCGTGCGTTCCTTCCTGGTGTACTTCGTGATCGGCGGCTTCGTCTGGTTTGAAACGCACCACTCCGGCGTGCACGCCACCATCGCCGGCGTGGCGCTGGGGCTGATCACGCCCACCCAGGTGGACGACGAAGAGAACGAGAGTCTGGTGGAGCGCGCGCGCGGCGGCATCGAAACCCTGACCGCGCTGGTTTCCCGGCGGGGCAGCGTGCAGCAGGAAGACCACAGCGGTCACCAGCGCCACCACCTGTTTCGCCTGCTCAGCGACGCCGGCCGCCGTTCCCTCTCGCCCCTGGACTTCCTGGTGAACGTGCTGGAGCGCCCGGTGGCATTCTTCATCATGCCGGTGTTCGCGCTGGCCAACGCGGGGGTGGCCATCAACGCGGAAGTGCTCGGCGAGCCGGGCGCCCAGGGCGTCGCGCTGGCCGTGGCGCTGGGCCTGCTGATCGGCAAGCCGGTCGGCATCGTCTGCCTGTGCCGGCTGGCCGTGAAGCTGCGCATCGCCACGCTGCCCGCGGGCGTGAACTGGGGCATGATCACGGCGGCCGGCATCCTGGCCGGCATCGGCTTCACCGTCTCGCTCTTCATCACCTCGCTGGCTTTCGAGGATGCGAACTACGTGGCGGGTTCGAAAATCGGCATCCTGGCGGGCTCCCTGCTGGCCACGTTGATCGGCGTGCTGGTGCTGAAGGCCTCCTTGCCCGGGCATCGCCCGCCGCAGCAGGCCGAGGGCGCGCCGCCCGGCGCCGCCTCGCCCTGAGCGGCCCCGGCGCCCGCGTTTTCGCGCCGCGCCCCGGCCCTGGTAAAATTGCCTAAGATGATCGTGCGGCGCAGCGGCGCAGCGCAGGAGGAGGGCGTGATGGCGGAAGCGGAATTACTCGGCGCAAAAGACTTCAAGATCAAGATCGGGCTCGCCGAAATGCTGAAGGGCGGCGTGATCATGGACGTCACCTCGCCCGACCAGGCCAAGCTCGCCGAAGAAGCGGGCGCCGTGGCGGTGATGGCGCTGGAGCGCGTGCCCGCCGACATCCGCAGGGAAGGCGGCGTGGCGCGCATGGCCTCGGTGGCGGTCATCGAAGGCATTCAGAAGAGCGTCTCGATTCCGGTGATGGCCAAGGTGCGCATCGGTCACCAGGTGGAAGCCCAGCTGCTCGACGCCATCGGCATCGACTTCATCGACGAAAGCGAAGTGCTGACCCCCGCCGACGAGGCGCACCACGTGGACAAGCGGGGCTTTCGCGCGCCCTTTGTGTGTGGCTGCCGCAACCTGGGCGAGGCGCTGCGGCGCATCTCCGAGGGCGCGGCGATGATTCGCACCAAGGGCGAGGCGGGCAGCGGCAACATCGTCGAGGCCGTGCGCCACCTGCGCGAAGTCAACGGCGGCATCCGCGCGCTCACGGTGCTGCGCGAAGAGCAGCTGGTCGGCTACGCCCGCGACATCGGCGCATCGCTGGAACTGGTGCGCCACGTGCACGAGCACGGCGCCCTGCCGGTTCCCAACTTCGCCGCCGGCGGCATCGCCACCCCGGCAGACGCGGCGCTTTGCATGCAGCTCGGCGCCGAGGCTGTCTTCGTGGGCTCCGGCATCCTCAAGAGCGAAGACCCCGAGCGCCGCGCGGGGGCGCTGGTGCACGCCGTCACCCACTGGCGCGAGCCGCACGAGGTGCTGGCCGCTTCGCGCGACCTCGCCGCAGCCATGCCGGGCATCGAGATGGAGAGTCTCGCCGAGGATGAAAAGCTTCAGCGGCGCGGCTGGTAGAGGCGGCCAGCAAAGCGTGCCGCGCCCCGGCCCTCTGCCCCGGGCGCCGCGCCCTGCGCGCCCTGCGCCCGCGCCGCCGGCGCCTGAGTCTGCGCCCTCGCAGGCGCGCGGACCGGGCGGACCGGTCGGCATTCTCGCCATCCAGGGCGACGTGGCGGCGCACACGCGCATGCTGGAGGCGCTGGGGGCAGAGGCGAAGCCGGTGCTGCGCGCGGAAGAGCTGGCGGATTGCAGCGCCCTGGTTTTGCCCGGCGGCGAGAGCACCACCATCGCCATGGGCCTTTCGCGCCTGCGCCTGTGGGAGCCCCTGCGCGCCTTTGCGCGGCGCGGCCTGCCCATGCTGGGCACCTGCGCCGGCGCCATCCTGCTGGCCGCGCGGGTGCGCAGCGCCCCGGTGCAAAGCCTCGGCCTGGTGGGCCTGTGCGCGGTGCGCAACGCCTACGGTCGACAGGTGGATTCCTTCGCGGCGCCGCTGGAGGATGCGCCGCCCGCCCTCGCGGGCTTTTCCGGCGTGTTCATCCGCGCGCCCCGCTTCGAGGCGCTCGGCCCGCGCGTCCGGGTGCTGGCGACGCTAAAGGGCGCGCCGGTGCTGGTGCGCGAGGCCAACGTGTGGGCCGCCGCCTTCCACCCCGAGCTGAGCGGAGACCCGCGCCTGCACGCGCTGTGGCTCGCCCGGCAGGCGCTTGGCGAAGACGCCCGGGCGTTGCTATAACCCCGGCCCTTGCCTCGGCTGCGATGCGGCGCGTGTGGGCGCGCCGTCCATAGCAGCCCGGAGCCCGTGCGGCCTTGCCCCACGGCTTTGTCCACGAGGAGTGAAACACCAGTGCGCGAGTACGAGACCACGTTCATCATCCAGCCGGAGATCGGCGAGGAAGGCTGTCGGCGGCTCTTCGACAAGGTGGATGAAACCCTGGAGAAGGCCGGTGCCCGGCGCCTGCTGCACGACGACCAGGGCAAGCGCCGCCTGGCCTATGAGATACGCAAGTTCCAGAAGGGACGCTTTGTCACCACCTACTACCTGTCCGGCGGCGAAGCGGTGGCGCCCCTGGAGCGCATGCTGCGCATCGACGAAACCGTGTTGCGCTTTCTCACGGTGCAAAAGGACGATGCGGTGGAAGACATCGAAGCGCGCGTGGCGGAGGCCGCGGAAGAAGCGCGCCGGCATGCCAGGCGCGCGCAGGAAAAAGCGGCCCGCGAGGCCGAACTGGAGCAGAGCCGTCGCCAGGCCCGCGAACAGGACGCGGACGCGGCAGAGGACGCAGCCGGGGAAGATGCACAGGATGACGAGGGCCTGGATGCGGTCGGTGACGAAGAAGCAGACGGCGTCTTCGACGACGAGGGCATGGACGCGGATGATGTGGACGCCGACGACGTCGACGACACAGACGGCGCCGACATCGCGGAAGACGGAGAAGAACGGTGAACGAGGAAAACGGACGCGACCGGTTCGGGGCGGAAGGCGCCTCCTTCGAGCGCCCGCGCGGCGGCGCGCCGGGCGGCGAGAGGCGCAACCTGAGCCTGAAGGCGCGGCTGCGCGCCAAGGCGCGCAAAAAGGCGCGCAAGCAGCTCAAAAAGCAGGGGGGCGGCCTGCCGCGCAAGAAGGCCTGCCGCTTTTGCATCGAGCCGAAAATCAAGATCGATTACAAGGAGCCCAAGGGGCTGCGCTACTTCATCAGCGAAACCGGCAAGGTGATGCCGCAACGCATCTCCGGCAACTGCGCCAGGCACCAGCGCGCCATCACCACCGCCGTCAAGCGCGCACGGCAACTTGCACTGTTGCCGTACAGCTCGCAGCACGGGAGCTGAATAGCGATGAACTTCGGGGGCATGTTCTGGTTCGCCATGGCACGCATGATGCGGGCCAGGGACGACGTGGAGCAGACCCAGAGTCTGTTTTTTCTGATCTGGGAGCGCATGCGGCACATCGGGGAGGACGTGGCGCGCCAGAAGGAGCAGCTCGAACGCGACAAGGCGGCCCGCGAAGTCGCCATGCTGGACCGCATCGAGCAGGCCGAGGAAGAGGCGGCGGAAGCGAGGGCCGAAGCCGAAGAGCGGGAAGAAGAAAGAGAGGAAGCGCGGGAAGAAGCCGAACGGGAACGGGAAGAAGAGGCCCGGGAAGAAGCGGATCGGGAGCGGGAAGAAGAAGACGAACGGGAAGAGGGCGAGGGTTATGCGGATGATGATCCCTTCAGCGACGACGCCCGGGACGAGGATGACGACGACCCCTTCGACGCCGAGGACGAAGATGAACACGACCGCTTCGGCGACGAGGACGAAGATGAAGATGACCTGGACGATGAGGTCGAGGATGCATACAGCCGCTTCGGTGACGACATCGACGACGATAACGATGATGACGATGATGGTGGATACGGCGGCTACGACAGCGGCTACGGCGGCGATGATTCGTACGGCGGCTACGATGACGACGATGGAGAAAACTATTGAGTGAGCAGGGCGGACACACCCGCTTCGCTGCAGGCGCGTCCGCCCTCGCCGGGCGCAGGCGCGCGATCAGCGCCGCCGCCTTCGCTTGGCGCGCGCGAAAGCCGGCCCGCGTGCAGCAATGCGCGCGACAAGGGAGTTCATGATGGCGCAGCAGGTGCGTATTATTTTGCGCGACGACGTGTACGGTCTGGGCGAAGCCGGCGAAGTGGTTTCGGTCAAGCCCGGCTACGCGCGCAACTACCTGTTGCCGCAGGGGCTGGCCGCGCTCGCCACCGAGGCGAAGGTGCGTGAAATAGAGCACCAGCGCCGCGCCATCGCCGATCTGCAGGCGAAGCGCGCGGAAGCGATGCAGTCGGAAAAGCAGAAGATCGAAAAGCTGCAGCTCGAAGTCGAAATGCAGGTCGGCGAGGAGGGGCGACTCTTCGGCTCCGTCACCGCCACCCGCATCGCGGAGCTGCTGGCGGAGCAGGGGGTGAGCATCGACCGCCGCAAGCTCTCGATCGCAGAGCCGATCAAGTCCGTCGGAGAACACACCGCTCACCTCAAATTGCACCGGGAGGTCAACGCCGAAGTGCGCATCCTGGTGGTGGCCGCGAACGCGCCGGTCGAAGACGACGACGACCTGGAAGACGAAGACGAGGCGGACGAGTCGCCGGGCGCGGACGACGGGGCGTACAAAGGCCCGAACGACCCGGACGAATAGAATAAAAACGCCGTTTGATTTTTGACCGGCCCTGGCCGTATCCGACCCCTCGCCCCGCTTTCCTGCGCGCCGGGCGCACTTTCGCGCCCCTCGCAAACCCCGGCGGGCAGCGGCGCGCAGGCGGAGTTCCGACGGTGGCGTGCGCCCTTCGCTTTGCCGGCGCCGCCGGGTACTGCTATGCTGTCCCCCTGAAATCAAGGCAATGAAGGGGGGATGGGGTGAGCGTTTCACAACCGGACATGGGCATCAGTCGTCGCAAGGGGCGTTTCGCCGAGCGGGCCGACGCCGGGCCGCGAGAGGGCGGGGAGGGCCTGGTTCCGCCCCACGATCTCGACGCAGAGCGCTCGGTGCTGTCTGCGCTGCTGCTCGATCCGGACGCTTTTCACGAAGTGATGAGCGAGGTGCAGGCGGAAGATTTCTATCACCCCGCGCACGCGCTGCTGTTTCGGCAAATGGTGAAACTGCACGAGGACCCGGAGCAGACGGTGGACCTGATCACCCTGAAGGACGCGCTGGTGCGGCAGCAGGCGCTGGAACAGGTGGGCGGCCCGGCGCAGCTCGCGCAAATCGCGGACTTCGCCGCGGGCATCGCCAACGTGGCGCACCACGCGCGCATGGTGCGCGACAAGGCGGTGAAGCGCCGCCTGATTCACACTGCATCTGAAATCGTGGCGCTCGCTTACGCCGAAGAGCAGGAGAGCGCGGCAGGCTTGCTCGAAGCCGCCGAATCGAAAATCTTCGACCTTTCCAAGAATCAGAGTCGCAGCGCCTTTCAGAATGTCGGCGACGATTCTCCGACCGGACCGCTGCACACCACATTCGACCATATCGATAACCTGATGAACCGGGGCGATAACCTGACCGGCCTGGGCACGGGCTTTAGCAAGCTGGATATGCTGACCGGGGGCCTGCAAAACGGCGACCTGGTCGTGATCGCGGCGCGGCCTTCCATGGGCAAGACTGCACTCGCCCTGAACATCGCCCGCAACGCCGCCATCGATGGCGGAAAGAAGGTGGCCATATTTTCGCTGGAGATGATGACCCAGTCGCTGATCCAGCGCCTGCTGTGCGCGGAGGCCCCGGTCGATTCTTCCGCCCTGCGCCGGGGCTTTTTGCCCCAGGCCGATTACCAGCGCCTGCAGCGGGCGGCGGACACGCTGAAGCGCGCAGATATCTGGATCGACGACGCCGGCTCGGCCTCCATTCTGGAAATCAAGGCGAAGACCCGGCGCCTGCACGCACGCGAGGGCGGCCTCGACCTTGTGATTCTCGACTACTTGCAGCTCGCGCATGGCGAGCACCGCAACACGCGCAAAGATCTGGAAATCGCGGAAATTTCCCAGGGGCTGAAGGCGCTGGCCAAGGAGCTGGACATTCCGGTGATCGCGCTCAGCCAGTTGAACCGGGGCCCGGAGCAGCGCGACCCGGACAAGCGCCGGCCGATGATGGGCGACCTGCGCGAATCCGGCGCCATCGAACAGGATGCGGACGTGGTCGCCTTCATCTACCGCGAAGCGGTGTACAAGCACGACACGGAAGATCCCCTCAAGGCCGAAGTCATCATCGAAAAGCAGCGCAACGGCCCCACCGGCACCGTCATCCTCAACTTCGAAGGACGCTTCGCGCGTTTCGATGATCGCACAGAGCGCGATGACGAATCGGGCCCCGGCGGCGGCGGGCGCTTCATCGGCCCCGAGGACGGCCCGCCCGGAACGCCCGACTTCGGCCACTCGGGCATCGACGAAGAGCCGGTCTTTTAACCTTGGCCGAACTGCTGCCCGCGCGCGCGGCGCCGCCCGGGGCCGTGGTCGCCCTGGTGGCCCCCGCCTTCGCGATCAGCGAGGCGCGCCTTTCGGCGGGCGTTGCAAAGCTGCGCGACGCGGGCTTTCAGGTGCGTTACCGGGAAGACCTGCTGAGTGGCGAGGATTATCTCGCGGGGGACGACGCGCGCCGCGCCGCGGAATTGCAGGAGTGGGCCGCGTCGCCCGAGGTGCATGTTTTGCTCTGCGCGCGCGGCGGCTACGGCTGCGCGCGCGTGGCGCCGCGTCTCGACCCTGCGCTCTTCAAACGCGCGCGCAAACCGCTGGTGGGTTTCAGCGACGCCACGGCGCTCTTGCTCTGGCAACGCGCGCGCGTCGGCCTGGTCGGCTTCCACGGCCCGATGTTCGACGGCGACGTGGAAGCGGCGGACGACTCCTTCGACGTGCTGGCGCGCGCGCTGCGCGGCGAAGCGCTGCCCGCCATGCGCGGGCGGGGCGCAGCCTCCGGCGCCGCCGAGGGCCCGCTGGTGGGAGGCTCGCTCACCCTGCTCACCGCGAGCCTGGGCACGCCCTGGGAAGTGGACACCCGGGGCGCCATCCTGCTCTTCGAAGAGGTGGGCGAGAAGCCCTACGCCATCGACCGCGCGCTCTGGCAGCTCCGGGAGGCGGGCAAGCTGCAGGCGGCTGCGGGCTTCGGCGTCGGACAACTGGTGGGCTGCGTCGATGAAAAACGCGCCGCGCCTACCGCGCTGCAGGTGGTGCAAGACGCGCTCGGCGAGCTGCAAAAGCCGCTGGTGCTGGACTTGCCCTTCGGCCATTGCAAGCCCAACTTCACCTGGCCCGTTGGCGTGCGGGGCCGGCTCGACGCCGCATCGGGAACCCTGGAAGTGCTCGAAAGCGGCGTAACGCAAGGCTGACCCGGCCCGCCCATGCACGCGCCGCAAAGCCAAAGCCTGCCCGCGCACTTGCTGCGAAGCCAAAGCACGGCCGGCCCGCCCGCAGCCGGCTGCACAGCCCGGAGGAAAACATGAGGCGTGCGCTGATCCGGCGCAAACTGGGCGCCGTCCACCGCGTGCTCGACCGCGCCATCAATGCAGCGGAAATGCCCGGCGCGGTGGTGCTCGCGCGCATGCCGCGCGAAGGCGAAATGCTGGAGCACGAGTCCGTGCGCGGCCGCGCGGTGCTGCGTCCCGAACAGGTGCCGATGGCGCGCGATACGCTGTTCGACCTGGCCTCGCTCACCAAGGTGCTCGCCACCACATCCGCCGTGATGCTGCTCGCCCAGCGCGGGGCCCTCGCGCTGGACGAGCCGGTGGCGCGTTACCTGCCGGCATTCGGCGAGCGCGGCAAGGCGCAGCTCACCCTGCGCCACCTGCTGACGCATTCCTCGGGCCTGCACCCCTGGCGCCCCTACCACGAACTGTTGCTCGCGCGCGAGCGCAAAAAGCACGTGAAACTGATCGGAACGCCGGAAGCGCGCCGCTACGTGCTCGATTCGATTTTTCGCTCTGCCCTGGTGCACGAAAGCGGCACGGCGGCGGTGTACGGCGACCTGGACTTCATCGTGCTGGGCGCCCTGGTCGAGGAAATCACCGGCGAAACGCTGGACGTGTTTTGCCGCCGCGAAATTTTCGAGCCGCTGGGCATGCTGCACACCGGCTTCAACCCGCTGCGCGCCGGCGCAGCGCCGGTGAAAGCCGCGGCGGAAGAGGGGGCGACGGACGCGGTCGATGCGGCCAACGCGCCGACAACAGGGGAGGCGCCGGCGGCTGCGGCGAACGCGAACGCAGCGAGCGCGGATGCGGCGAACCCAGGCGCGGCATCGGCGCAGGATGCAGACTCGGCCGATGCGGCGTCGGAGTTGCAACCCGCAGCGCCGGTGAAAGCCGCGCCGCCTGCTGCGATGCAAGCGCCGCCGCCCGCAGCGCCCATCGACAAGCGGCGCATCGCCGCCACCGAAAACTGCCCGTGGCGCCGGCGCATTCTCTGGGGCGAAGTGCACGACCCGAACGCCTCGGTGATGGGCGGCGTGGCCGGACACGCCGGGCTGTTCGGCACTGCAGACGACATCATGCGTTTTGCCGGGGCGGTGCTGGACGCCTGGCACGGCAAGGACGGCCTCTTCGCGCCAGACTGGATGCGCCGCTTCGCCGCGCGCCAGGGCCTCCCCGAGGGCTCGAACTGGGCGCTCGGCTGGGACACGCCGAGTGCGCAGGGCAGCAGCGCGGGCCGCCTGTTCTCGGCGGACTCCATCGGCCACCTGGGCTTCACCGGCACATCGCTCTGGATCGATCTGCCTGCCCAGGCGGTGGTGGTGATGCTAGCGAGCCGCATGCACCTGGTCGCCAAGCAGAGTCGCTTCGCGCTGCGCGCCGAGGTGCACGACCTGCTGCGCGAAGCCTTCGCGGCTTGAAATCGTGCACATCCACTTCACGGCGATTGCAGGTACCGGCATGGGCGCCCTGGCGGCCCTTCTGAAGAGTCGCGGCCACCGGGTGACCGGCAGCGACGCGGGCGTGTATCCGCCCATGAGCGATTTCCTGGCAGCGCAGGGCATCGAGGTGCGCGTGGGTTTTTGCGCCGAGCGCCTTCTGGAGATCGCGCCGGAACTGGTCGTGATCGGCAACTCGGTGCGCGCGGACAACCCCGAAGCGCGCGCCGCACAAGAGGCCGGCCTGCAGACGAGTTCCTTCGCGGACGCGCTCTACGAACACGCCATGCGCGGGCATCACCGGGTGGTGGTGGCCGGTACGCACGGCAAAACCACCACCACCAGCATGACCACCGTGCTGCTCCACGAAGCGGGGCGAGGCCCCTCCATGCTGGCGGGCGGCGTCAGCGAAAACTTCGGCGGCGGCTTTCTGGACGGCGCCGGGCCGGAGTTCGTGGTGGAGGGCGACGAATACGACACTGCATTTTTCGACAAGACGCCCAAGTTCATGCACTACCACCCGCACACCCTGGTGCTGACTTCCGTGGAGTTCGACCACGCCGACATCTACCGCGATCTTTCACACGTGAAGCAGGCCTTTGGTGCGCTGGTGCAGTCCATGCCACAAGACGGAACGATTCTCGCCGCGCACGCCGGCCCTGCCCTGGACGAGGTGCTCCGCGCGGCGCCCTGCCGCGTGCTGCGTTACGGCGTGGAACAGGAAGCAGATGTGTGCGCACGCGGGCTGCGCGCCACGCCCGAGGGCACGCACTTCACCGTGCACGCGCCCGCCTCCCTCGCAGGCAGAGGCAGCGAGCCCTGCGCCGCGCTGCTGCCGGCCTACGGAGAGGCCAACGTGGCCAACGCCCTGGCCGCACTCGGCGTCGCCGTGCTGCGCGGCGTGCCCCTGCCCGAAGCGGCACGCGCGCTATCCGCCTTTCGCGGCGTGCGCCGTCGCCAGCAGCTGCGCGGCGAAGCGGCGGGCGTCACTCTGGTGGACGACTTCGCCCACCACCCGACCGCTGTGCGCGAGACCCTGCCTGCGCTGCGTGCGCGTTTCCCCGGGCGGCGGCTGATCGCGGTCTTCGAGCCGCGCTCCAATACCAGCCGGCGCGCGCTTTTTCAGGATGCCTACGTGGATGCGCTCGGTCTGGCAGACCGGGTGCTGGTGCAGTGCGTTGCCGATGCGCCGATTTACAGCGCCTTCGGCGAGGACGACGGCGCGCGCCTCGACGCAGGGCGCCTGGCGCGGGAGCTTTGCGAAGCGGGCACGCCCGCCGAGGCGCTGCCGGATGTCGCCGCCATCGTCGAACATCTGGCCGGGCTGTGCAGTCCGGGCGACGTGGTGGTGACCTTCAGCAACGGCGGCTTCGGCGGAATCTGGGAGGCCCTGCTCGAGCGGCTGACTCGTAAGCAGACCTGACGCGCTGCCTGTGTCGTCCTGAATTGTGGATGTATCGTTCTGTATTGTGATCGGCGGCAGCGGCCGGCCGCGTCAGTTGTCAAGGCCCAGGCGCTCCTCCGCCATGCGGTCTGCAATTTCTCCGGGCGGTTTCCGTTCGCGCTCCGCGCGCTCGAGCACCTGCAACAGTATGGATCCAATCCCCTCCACGCGCGCTTCGAGCCTGGCCTGGTCGTGTTCGCCGTAAATCGGACCGGAGGAACCCAGCATGCCGCCGGCGTTGACCACGTAGTCCGGAGCCCAGGTGATGCCCCGCTGCGCGAGCGCCCGCTCGTGATGCTTGGCTTCGAGCTGGTTGTTGGCGAGGCCGCACACCAGCGGCGCCCCGAGTTCGGGGATGGTCTCGTCGTTCAGGATGCCGCCCAGCGCGCAAGGCGCGAAGACATCCGCCGCACAGGCGTGCACCGCCTCGGGCGAAACCACCGCAGCGCCGAAATCCGCCGCGGCGCGCGCGCAGGCCTCGGCATTGACATCCGCCACCGTGAGGCGCGCCCCTGCCTGGTGCAGACGCCGGCAAAGATCCATGCCCACCTGCCCGATGCCCTGCACCGCCACGTGCACGCCGGCGAGGTCATCCCGTGCGAGGCGATGATGCACCAATGCGCGCAGGGCGGAAAAGCCGCCCAGGGCGGTGTAGGAGGAGCAGCTCACGCCCGGTGGAAACCGGCCGGTGTTGGCGAACACGTAGGGGCAGGCGCGCGCCATGATATCGGCGTCGTCCGGGCCCACGCCGACGTCGATGGCGCTCCAGTAGCGCCCGGCGAGCCGTGTGACCTGGCGCGCGACGGCTTCGAGCCGCTCTGCCTTTCCGGGCGCCGCGGGGTCGGCGATCACGACAGACTTGCCTCCCCCCAGCGGCAAACCGGCCAGCGCGTTTTTGTAACTCATGGCGACGGAGAGGCGCAGGGCGTCGCGCAGCGCCGCTTCTTCCGTCGGATACGGGTGCATCCTGCAGCCGCCCGCCGCGGGGCCGAGCCGGGTGCTGTGCAGGGCGATGATCACGCGCACGCCGGTCTTTGCATCGCGAAAGAAAACGACCTCTTCGTGGTCTCGAAACTCCGGGTGATCGTGCACGCTCATGCGACTCTCCTTGTACGTGACACCGGGTTCACGGACTTTGGCTTGGCTGCCGGGAGGTTTCTGCCGTGCGGAGTTGGCAGGTAGTTAAGTAGCCGGCAAGGTCGGTCGCCCCAAGCGGCGACCGGGCACAATTCAGGACGATACACGGCCACGAACAACTCAGTTCTCCCTCACGCCACCCGCGTGCTGTATGCCAAGAAGATATGAACCCGACCCGGCGCGGAACGCCGCTTCGATGCCCGCGCGCACAAAGGCGCGCGCTTCGTGCACCGCATCGACGAGCTCCCGGCCCTGCGCCAGCAAGGCGGCGATGGCGGCGGAGAGCGCACAGCCGGTGCCGTGCACTTCGTGAGCGCCCACGCGCTCGCCCCGCAGCCAGGCGACCTGCAGCAGCCCCCGCGCATCCCGCTGCGCCAGGCAATCATCGGCAGAGTCTTCGGCGTGGCCGCCCGTCACCAGCGCGGCCAGGCTGCCGCACTGCTCCACCAGTGCGCGCGCCGCACGCTCCGCGCCTGCCTGCGTGGAGGCATCCTCCCCGGTCAGCGCCGCGGCCTCCGGGCGATTGGGAGTCACCAGGCGCGTTCCGGCGCAGAGCGCGCGCAGCCCCGGCCAGGCGCGCCGCTCCAGCAGGGGCGTTCCGTCGCTCGCCACAAGCACCGGGTCGATCACCAGCGGGGGCCCGTCCGCGCCGAAACCGGCCAGGGCCCGCCGGGCCGCGCGCAGCACGTCGTCGCTCGCCAGCATGCCAATCTTGATGGCGTGCGGACGCAGGTCGCGCAGCAGGCAGGTGAGCTGCGCCTCAACCACCGAGGGAAAAACGGGCAGCACCTGATGAACGCCGCCGGTGTCCTGTACAGTCAGGGCGGTCGGCACGGCGGCGCCGTGCACGCCGAAGCGCCCGAACACCTGCAGGTCGGCCTGGATGCCGGCGCCGCCGGTGGGGTCGGAGCCGGCGATGCTGAGCGCGATGCGCATGGCCGGGAATGGTAAACTCCGCCCGCGCCCGGCGCACCCGGCGGCATCGGCCCCGGCGCGCCTTGCGCCGCTTTCACCGGAAGGCATGCTGCGCCCGGCGCGCCCGCATCGCGGAGCCCGTGCGCCGCCGGCAGGGCCGAACCCCCACCCACACATCAACACTTCGGAACGACCGCGCCCGGCGGCGTTGGCAAACCCTCACCCACACATCAACACTTCGGAACAGCCCCGAACCATCCCATTCCTGGAGTAGCCGTGACCCACCTGAAAGCCCGTATCACCCGGCCCCGTGCCATGTCCCTTTGCATCGCCCTTGCGGCTGCGCTGCTGCTGCTGTGCGCCGTCATCGCCGCGCACGCCCAGCGGGGGGACGCAGAGGACGCAAAAAGCTGGTATGCCCTGCGCCTTCGCACCGGGGAAGCGTTGTCGCTGGGCTTCGAACACCTCTGGTCCAGCG
Source organism: uncultured Spirochaetales bacterium (assembly GCA_964550095.1). GTDB lineage: Bacteria > Myxococcota_A > UBA9160 > UBA9160 > UBA6930 > JAHRAN01. Next base: position 23,562 of record CAZJXU010000348.1, read on the forward strand.
GCGCATCGCTGCGCACCGAGTTCGTGCTGGGCGGTCGCCCTTATCTCACATTGGTGCACAGGGGCCGCTACATCGTGATCGACAAACTCGCGGGCACGGGCGCTTCGGTGGAGCGCCACGAAAACGCACGGCGCGCCAAGGCTTCGCCCGGGCGTCCCTTCGGCTTCGGCGACGAACTCGAAACGCTCGTGGACGCGGGCGGCGAGTATGTCGGGGACGAAACCGTTCAGAGCGGGCGCTGTCGCCTGCATCGCCTGACCAGCCAGGTGGGCCGCCAGGAAGTGTGCGTTCAGGAAGAGGGGCACGGTCTGCCGCTCTACATCAAGCACTGGAATCGGGAAAGCAACCGGGAAGAGCAGGTCAATTACCTGAGCTGGATACCCGACTTCGAAGCGGGGTCCGACTTTTTTGCGCCGGACCCGAGGGTGAAACTGCAGGAATACAGCTACGACGATTATGCGCAGGGCAAGGTAAGGGAACCCGTGCTGTACCCGAGGCTGATATATGGGCCGAGGGAGAAGCCCTGATCCCCGGCGCACCCGAGTTCAGCTTTTCATCCAGGTGATGTTCGGGTCGGCGATGGCCGGGCTCTCAGTCGCCAGCACGGCCAGCTTGCGCGCCACCACGCCCGCAAGCGCGCCAAAGGCCCGCGCCGCCGCGCTGTCCGGCGCGCTCTCCACGATGGCCTCGCCCTGGTCGCCCTTTTCCGCCACGCGCGGGTCGATCGGAATTTCGCCCAGGAAATCCACGCCCAATTCATCGGCGACGCGCTTGCCGCCGTCCTTGCCGAAAATCCAGTAGCGCTTGCCGGGCGCATCGGGCGGCTCGAACCAGGCCATGTTCTCGACGATGCCCAGCACCGGCACGTTGACCTTTTCGAACATGGTGAGTCCGCGGCGCGCATCGATCACCGAAAGGTCGTTTGCAGTGGTGACGATGACGGCGCCCGAAATCGGCGCGCTCTGCGTCAGCGTGAGCGCCGCGTCGCCGGTGCCGGGCGGCAGGTCGATCACCAGGTACTCCAGCTCGCCCCACTCGACGTCGTTCAGAAACTGGCGCACCAGGCCGTGCACCATCGGGCCGCGCCAGATCACCGGCGAGTTTTTGTTCAGGAAAAAGCCCATGGACATCACGCGCAAATCGTGTGCGACCAGGGGCAGTATCTTTTTCCTGCCCTCCACCTCGCGGGTTTCGGGCCTGCCGCCGACGCCCAGCAGCAGCGGCAGGGAAGGGCCGTACACGTCCGCGTCCAGCAGGCCCACCCGCGCGCCGCTCCCCCGCAGCGCCAGCGCCAGGTTGACTGCCGTGGTGCTCTTGCCCACGCCGCCCTTGCCCGAGGCCACGGCCACCACGTTCTTCACCTTCGGCAATACAGTTCCCTGCTCGCCGCCTGCCGGCCGCCGGCCGCGGGTGTCGGCCGTCATCCGCACTTCCACGGCTTCCACGCCGGCCAGCGCGCCCACCCGCTCGCGCGCGTCCTTTTCGAAAGCGTCCTTGACCGGGCAGGCCGGCGTGGTCAGCTCGATGTCAAAGCGCACCTGGCCCTGGTCGATGGCCAGGTTCTTGATGAAGCCGAGATCGACAATGCTGCGCCCGAGGTCAGGATCGACGATCGGGCGCAGCGCCTCCAGCACCGCTTCTCTGCTCACTGCACTCATGTTCACACTCCCGGCCTCGCTGTTGCCTGATTTGCCGACGGGCGGGGCAGCCCGCCGCCATCGGCTGCGCCCGGCCTGCCGCCGCCGGAGCGACCGGCCATGGCGTCGGCGCACGGCCCCGCGTGTTTTGATTTTTTTCGCGCGGTTCGGGATGCTATGCGCTCCGCCGGGGAAGTCAAGCACGGCGCTTGATGTGTCAACGGAGCGTGACCCGGAAACGGACGGGGCGTCTTGCTTCGGGTGACTTGCCAACGGACGGGGCAGCCTGCTGCGGGCTGCCATACCGTATCGGCCCCCGGGCGGACGACCGAAACGAAGTGGATACCAGGGAGGAGACGAGCGATGGAAGCATGGGGCTGGCACGATTCGTACTTGTGGCTGGCGGTCGGCCTGGTCGGCCAGGGCGCCTTTTTCGTGCGCTTCCTGGTGCAGTGGCTGGCCTCGGAGCGGGCCGGCCGCAGCTACCTGCCCATGAGCTTCTGGTACCTCTCCATCTTCGGCTCCATCGTGCTGCT